>WLIH01000395.1 GCA_009702305.1 Actinomycetota bacterium
ACTCGGTGAAGCTGCGCCGGAAGAGCTGCTCGTCGTCGGTGATCCGCCGCAGCAGGAAGCCGCGCTGCTGGACCGTCATCGCGAGCGGCAGGCTGAGCAGGGCGGCCGAGACCAGGAAGAGCTGGGAGAGCGACGACGAGGTGTCCGGGGCGATCGTGCCGCGCTCGACGGCGGCCGCGAACGGGCCTGAGCCCTCGCCCGTCGCCACGGTCACGATCAGGGACACGACGAAGAGCTCGAGGGCCACCGTGAGGACGTCGTAGCGCAGCGCCGCCCACACCAGGAGCACGAACGGCACGAAGGTGACCGGCAGGGCCTGGTCGGGACGGAAGATCAGCAGGGTCGCCCCGACCAGGGCGACGACCTGGATCGCCAGCTCCTCGCTGCTGCCAGACGTCTTCACGTTGCGCCGGGCGAAGGCGATCGGAGCGATGATGAGGGTGCCCGCAGCATGGGCGGTGAAGACCGCGCGTGCCGCTGCGCCGAACTCGATCCCGTCCATCGTCACCGACAAGGTGATCAGCGCGCCCGCCGTGACGGCGGCGGCGCCGAGCAGCGCCGCGCCGAGCAGGCGGATGAAGTCCTCGAAGGTCTCCATGCGCGGCAGACGGCCGTGCCGACCTCGCCGCAGGATGTAGGCGGCCACGAGCGCCTCGACGGCGTTCGAGATGCCGAAGCCGACGCTCAGCTCTCCCGAGCGCCCGCCGGTCCAGTTCGCGATCCCGGTGACGATCGCGATGGCGACCACGAGACCGGTCCAGGCGCGCCAGTCGCGCGGCGCCAACGACAGCGCCACCACCGCGAGCCCCGCGGCCGGCCACCAGGCGGCGACCGGTCCATCGCTGGGCGACCAGCGCACCGAGCAGAAGGCCGTGACGTAGGTCGCGGTGAGCAGGGCCAGCATGGCCGGCCAGCCCACTCGGCGCTGCGTGGACATGGCCCCGGGGGAGGACATAGGCCCCATTGTCGACCACCGGAGGGTCGGATGGGGAGAGAAGGCGCATTCCCGGGCGGGTACATTCGCCGCCATGCTCGTCTCCGAACGCATCGGCCAGTTCTTCCTCGAGAGCGAGGACGGCCGCGACCGGCTCGAGTACACCGAGTACGGCGCCGGGGACGCCTGGGTGGTGCTGCTGCACGGCCAGCTGATGCCGCGCCGGATGCAGCAGCCGTTGGCCCGAGCCCTCGCGGCCGAGGGGCTGCACGTGATCACCCTGGACCTGCTCGGCCACGGCCGATCCGACCGGCCGGCCGACCCGTTCGCCTACTCCGTCACGGCTTTCGCCGAGCAGGTGATCGCTCTGCTGGACCACCTCGGCGCACCGCAGGCGGTGGTCGGCGGCACCTCGCTCGGGGCCAATGTCGCCCTCGAGGTCGCGACCCTCGCACCCCGGCGGGTGCGCGGGCTGATCGTCGAGATGCCGGTGCTCGACAACGCCCTCGAGGCGGGCCTGATCGCCTTCGCGCCGCTGCTCTTCGCGGCTCGCTTCCTGCCCGTCACCGTGACCGGGCTGCGGATGCTGACGCGCCCGGTGCCGCGCGGGATCGTGCCCTTCTGGGCCGGCATCGTGCTGGACACGCTCGACCAGCGGCCGGCGCCGATGGCAGCGGTCGTGCACGGCATGTTCTTCGGCCGCATCGCTCCGCCCTCGCGGGAGCGTCGTGCGATCACCGTGCCGGCATTGGTGGTGGGTCACGGCGCCGACCCCGTGCACCCGGCGGCCGACGCGGCGATGCTCGCCGAGGAGATGCCCCACGCCACCTTCGTCAAGGCCACGAGCATCCTCGAGTGGCGGCTGCGGCCACAACGCCTCGACCGGCTGGCCGCCGGCTTCGCCCAGGCCTGCTGGCGCTCCCCGCGGCGCGCGCGTCGCACCGGCGCCTGACCCGGCGTACGGCACCATGGGCGGGTGCCTCTCTACCGCGACGAGGCGATCGTGCTGCGCACCCACAAGCTGGGGGAGGCCGACCGCATCATCACCCTGCTGACCCGTCACCACGGGCGGGTCCGCGCCGTCGCCAAGGGAGTGCGTCGCACCAGCTCGAAGTTCGGCTCGCGGCTGGAGCCCTTCACCCACGTCGATCTGCAGCTGGCCGAGGGGCGCAACCTCGACACCATCACGCAGGCCGAGACGCTGACGCCGTTCTCCTCCGGGCTCGGCCTCGACTACGAGCGCTACACCGCCGGCACCGTGATGCTCGAGACCGCCGAGCGTCTGGCCAGCGAGGAGCGCGAGCCGTCGCTCCAGCAGTTCCTGCTGCTCGTCGGCGGGCTGCGGGTGCTGGTCGCGGGAGAGCGTGGGCCGGGACAGGTGCTCGACTCCTACCTGCTGCGCTCGCTGGCGGTCGCCGGCTACGCCCCGTCGTTCGACCACTGCGCGCGCTGCGGTCTCGAGGGTCCGCACCGGTGGTTCAACCCCTCGATGGGCGGCATGGTCTGCTCGACGTGCCGCGTGCCGGGCTCGGCCGGCCCGTCGCCGGAGACGATCCGGCTGCTCGGCGCGCTGCTCGCCGGCGACTGGGACGTCGTGGCCGAGGCCGACGCGCGGACGCGCCGTGAGGCCAGCGGTCTCGTGGCGGCCTACCTCGCCTGGCACCTCGAGCGCGGCCTGCGATCGATGGCGTACGTCGAGCGCTGAGCGGGCTGAGTACGCTCGTCCCTCGTGAAGCGCGCCGTCCGTCGACCCACCCCGCACCCGTCCGGCGCCACCCCACCCGCGATCCCGCCCGAGCTCGTGCCGCGCCACGTCGCGATCGTGATGGACGGCAACGGCCGCTGGGCCAAGGAGCGTGGCCTGGCCCGCACCCGCGGCCACGAGATGGGTGAGGCCTCGCTCTTCGACGTCGTGGAGGGCGCGATCGAGATCGGGGTCAAGGCGATCTCGGCCTACGCCTTCTCGACGGAGAACTGGTCTCGCTCACCCGACGAGGTGCGCTTCCTGATGGGCTTCAACCGCGACGTGATCCGGCGTCGGCGCGACGAGATGCACGAGCTCGGCGTGCGGGTGCGCTGGGCCGGCCGCGCGCCGCGGCTGTGGAAGTCGGTGATCAAGGAGCTCCAGGTCGCCGAGGAGCTGACGCGCGACAACGACGTGCTGACCCTGACCATGTGCGTCAACTACGGCGGTCGCGCCGAGCTTGCCGATGCCGCGCGCTCGATCGCGCGCGAGGTCGCGGCCGGACGTCTGAATCCCGACAAGATCGACGAGCGCACCTTCGCCAAGCACCTCTACGTGCCCGAACAGGCCGAGGCCGACCTGGTCTGGCGCACCTCGGGAGAGCAGCGGCTCTCCAACTTCGTGCTCTGGCAGGCGGCGTACGCCGAGATGGTCTTCACCGACGTGCTCTGGCCCGATGTCGACCGGCGGGCGCTGTGGCGCGCGATCGAGATCTACGCCGAGCGCGACCGTCGCTACGGCAGCGCCTGATCGCAGGCGGGGCAGGTGCCGAAGATCTCGAGGGTGTGGCTGACGTCGGCGAAGCCGTGCTCGGCGGCGATCGAGCCGGTCCAGCGCTCGACGGCCGGTCCTTCGACCTCGACTGTGCGTCCGCAGCCGCGGCAAACCAGGTGGTGGTGGTGCGTG
>WLIH01000396.1 GCA_009702305.1 Actinomycetota bacterium
CGTGGATATCCTGCGGCGGTGACGACCTACACCCTGCGGACCGCCAACCCCGCCAAGACCCGCGCCGATGCCGTGGTCGTGGGGGTGCTGCAGACCGGCAAGGGGCTCGTCCTGGCGCCCGGGGCCGACGAGGTCGCCGCCGCCTACGGGCGCAAGCTGCGCCCGCTGCTCGCCTCCCTCGGCCACAGCGGCAAGGTCGGCGAGACCACCAAGCTGCCGACCACCGGCACCCTCTCGTCCCCGCTGCTCGTGCTGGTCGGGCTCGGCACGGAGGCCACCCCCGCCGTCGTACGCCGGGCGGCCGGCGCCGCGGCACGCACGGTCACCAACGCCGCCACGGTGGCGCTCGCCCTGCCCGCCGACTCGGCCGCCCTCGTGCGCGCGGTCACCGAGGGCTGGGCGCTCGGCGGCTACACGTTCACGGCGTACAAGAAGGACACGCGTCCCGACCCGACGACCGCCTCCGAGGTCGTGGTGCTGTCGCCGGCCGCGCGCCGCAAGGAGCTCGTCGCCGCCTTCGAGCGCGCCCAGCTCGTCGCGACCGCCGTCGCCACGACCCGCGACTGGGTCAACACCCCTCCCGGTGACCTGACCCCGCCGGCCTTCGCCGATGCCGTCGTCGCCGCTGCCAAGGCCCTCGGCAAGGGACCGGGGTCCGCGAAGGTCTCGGCGAAGGTGCTCGACGAGGTCGCCCTGGCCGAGCTCGGCTGCGGCGGCATCCTCGGCGTCGGTGCCGGCTCCTCGGCCCCGCCGCGGCTGGTCGAGCTGACCTACTCGCCGCGCGGCGCAACGCAGCACCTCGCCCTGGTCGGCAAGGGCATCACCTTCGACTCCGGCGGCCTCACCATCAAGCCCGCCACGAGCATGCACGAGATGAAGTCCGACATGGCCGGGGCCGCCGCGGTCGTGCAGGCGACCTTCGTGATCGCCGCCCTCGGCCTGCCGATCAAGGTGTCGACGTTCGTGCCGATGGCCGAGAACATGATCAACGGCTCGGCCACCCGCCCCGGCGACGTGCTCTCGATGTACGGCGGCACGACCGTCGAGATCATGAACACCGACGCCGAGGGACGCCTGGTGCTCGGCGACGCGCTGGTGCGGGCCACCGAGAAGAAGCCGGACGTGATCCTCGACGTCGCGACCCTCACCGGCCACATGGTGCTCGCTCTCGGCGACAAGGTCGCCGGCGTGATGGGCAGCGACGACATCGTCGACCGCGTGCTCGCCGCAGCCGCTGAGTCCGGCGAGGAGCACTGGCCGATGCCGATCCCCGAGGAGATGACCCAGCGGGTGCAGAGCAGCAAGGTCGCGGACCTCTCGCAGCACGACTGGATCCGCTGGGGCGGCGGCCTGTTCGCCGGCGCCTTCCTGCGCGAGTTCACCGCCGGCCTGCCCTGGGCCCACCTCGACATCGCCGGGCCGGCGTTCAACTCCGGCGGCCCGTGGGGCCACCTGACCTCCGGCGGCACCGGCTTCGCGGTGTCGACCCTGGTCGACTACGCCGAGCAGATGGCGACCGGCTCCTAGAGCCCCTGCTGCTTCTTGCGGCGGTTGAAGTCGCGCATCCGCTGCGGGATGCCGACGACGGCGGCGTCGTAGGACGGGATCTGGTTGCGGTTGCAGAACTGGTGGGCCCACTCGACGGCCGGGACCCGGCGCCGGGTCCACTCGCCGTCGTGGGCGACCAGCAGCAGCGTGACGTCGCTGACCGCGGTGCGCGGCTCGACGAACCCCTCGACCCCGCGACGTTCCTCGACCCAGGTCTGCAGGTGCTCCTGGTCGACGTTGTCCGAGGCTCGCACGCGGGTCGAGCCCGTGCGGTAGCCGTCGCGAGCAGGCTTGCTCATCCGCTGCTGCGATCCCCGTCGGAACCGGTCCATCCACGCCATGGCCCCTAGTCTGCCTCGCCGCGCGAAGGCCGGTGTGGACTCCCCCCGAAGTAGTGCAAAGATGGACGGGCCGTTTCGCGACAATCCCGGAAGGACGATGGTGGCCGACTTCGACGTGCTCGTCCTCGGAGCGGGTTCGGGCGGGTACGCCTGTGCGTTGCGAGCCGCCCAGCTCGGCCTGCGGGTCGGCCTGGTCGAGAAGGGCCAGCTCGGCGGCACCTGCCTGCACGTCGGCTGCATCCCCACCAAGGCCCTGCTGCACGCCGCCGAGGTCGCCGACTCGGCGCGCGAGGCCGAGCAGTTCGGCGTCCGCGCGACGCTCGAGGGCATCGACATGGCCGGCGTCAACGCCTACAAGGACGGCGTCGTCGCGCGCCTCTTCAAGGGACTCACCGGCCTGATCAGGAGCCGCGGCATCACGGTCATCGAGGGCGAGGGCCGGATGACCGGGCCGCACGAGGTCACCGTCGACGGCACGGCGTACTCCGGCACCCACCTGGTGCTGGCCAGCGGCTCCTACTCGCGCTCGCTGCCCGGCCTCGAGGTCGACGGCGTGCGGGTGCTGACCTCGGAGCACGCACTGCGCCTCGACCGCGTGCCGGCCTCCGTGGTGGTGCTGGGCGGCGGTGTGATCGGCTGTGAGTTCGCGAGCGTGTGGCGCAGCTTCGGCGCCGACGTGACGATCGTCGAGGCCCTGCCGCGACTGGTCGCCGCCGAGGACGAAGCGTGCTCCAAGGCCCTGGAGCGGGCGTTCCGCAAGCGCGGCATCGCGATGCGCACCGGCACCCGCTTCGAGAGCGTGGCGACCTCCGAGTCCGGGGTCGCGGTCACCGTCGACGGTGGTGACGTGATCGAGGCCGAGCTGCTGCTGGTCGCGGTCGGCCGCGGCCCCAGCACCGACGGGCTCGGGTATGCCGAGCAGGGCGTCGCGATGGAGCGCGGGTTCGTCCGCACCGACGACCGCTGCCGCACCAACCTCGAGGGCGTGCGTGCCGTGGGTGACATCGTGCCGGGCCTGCAGCTGGCGCACCGCGGCTTCGCGCAGGGCATCTTCGTCGCCGAGGACATCGCCGGACTCGAGCCGCGACCCATCGACGAGGCCGGCATCCCGCGCGTCACCTACTCCCACCCCGAGATCGCCTCGGTCGGCCTCGACGAGGCGGCCGCCGCGGCGGCGTACGGCGCCGACGGCATCGAGTGCGTGACCTACGACCTCGGCGGCAACGGCAAGAGCCAGATCCTCAAGACCCAGGGCTTCGTCAAGCTCGTGCGCCGCACCGACGGCCCCGTCGTCGGCATCCACCTCGTGGGCGACCGCGTCGGCGAGCTCATCGGCGAGGCGCAGCTGATCTACAACTGGGAGGGGTACGCCGAGGACGTGGCGCCCCTGGTGCACGCCCACCCGACCCAGAACGAAGCCCTCGGCGAGGCGCACCTGGCGCTCGCCGGCAAAGCCCTGCACGCTCACACCTGAGCGCCCCGACCCCGACCATCGACTCAGACCATCGAAGACGCGAACGAAGGAACTGCATTGGCCACCGAAGTCACCCTCCCGGCACTGGGCGAGTCCGTCACCGAGGGCACCGTCACCCGCTGGCTCAAGCAGGTCGGCGACACCGTCGCGGTCGACGAGCCGCTGCTCGAGGTCTCCACCGACAAGGTCGACACCGAGATCCCGTC
>WLIH01000397.1 GCA_009702305.1 Actinomycetota bacterium
CGCCGTGCTCGAGGGGTCGACCTCCACGCTCGCCGAGGTGCGCGACGGCGCCGGCGACGAGGTGGCCCGGGACGCCGTGCGCGTCTCGACCGAGCTGCTCGGGCTCAGCCCGCTGCTCGCCCGCGCCCCCCTGCAGGCGCTGGCCCGGATCCACGCCCTCGCCGGGGCGACCTCCCTGCGACCCGACCGTCTCGGGCGTCCGCGCGACGCGGCATCGGCCGAGCACCTGCGCGCCCTGGCCGAGATCCTCACCGCTCCGACGCAGGCCCCCGCGCTGCTGGTCGCCGGCATCGCCCACGCCGGCCTGGTCACGGTGGCGCCGTTCGCCTCGCACAACGGGGTGGTCGCCCGCGCCGTCGAGCGCCTGGTGCTGGTCGCGCGCGGGGTCGACGAGAAGTCGCTGGTCGTCCCCGAGGCCGGTCACCTGGCGCTGCGGGCCGCCTACGAGTCCAACCTGCGCGGCTACCGCGACGGCGGGTCCGCGGGCGTGCACTCCTGGGTGCTCTACGCCGCCGAGGCGTTCTCGGCGGGCGCGGAGGCCAGCCCCCTGCGCCGAGCCGCCGACTGAGGCGAGCGCGCGAGCATCGGTCAGTTCGGTGGTCGAGTGCCGCCGAGCGCTAGCGAGGTGGTGTATCGAGACCTCGAGACCACATGCAGGTGGCACCCGAATCGATGAGGACTCGGGTGCCACCGCTGGACACACGAAGCCGTGGCTACCAAGCGTGCACTGCCAACTGCTGCCGCGGGAGGCTCCCGTTCGGTCAGCGCCCTCAAGAAGGGTGGATCGCCGCGTGGGTACCCGGTCCGTGTGTGCGTCTGTGGAGTTGTCGTACGACGTTTGTACGCCGGTGTGACCTGGGACACAAGAGCTCGACGGCGTGTCGCGACGGGCGTGTCGCGGACGGCCTCAGGCGACGCTGCGGCGCTTGCGCGAGCTGGCCCACAGCACACCGCCGACCGCGACCACGCCGCCCACGGCGAGCGCCGCCAGGGTCGGTCGGGCGGGGGGCAGCGAGCGGCTGCGCAGGGCGACCGGCTTGGTGAAGACCAGCACCGGCCAGCCCCTGCTCGCGGCCACCTTGCGCAGGTCGCGGTCGGGGTTGACCGCATGCGGGTGGCCGACGGCGTCGAGCATCGGCACGTCGGTGATCGAGTCGCTGTAGGCGTAGCTGCCGGCGAGGTCGTAGCCCCGCTCCTCGGCCAGGCGGCGGACGGCGGCGGCCTTCTCCTCGCCGTACGCGTAGTAGGCGATGCCGCCGGTGTACTTGCCGTCGACCACCTCGAGTCGGGTCGCGACCACCAGGTCGGCGCCGAGCATCTCGCCGATCGGCTCGACGACCTCGGTGCCGGAGGTCGACACGATGACGACGTCGCGACCGGCTGCCCGGTGCTCGGCGATCAGCCCGACCGCCTCGTCGTAGACGAGCGGGTCGACGACGGTGTGCAGGGTCTCGGCGACGATCTCGCGCACCGTCGCGACGTCCCAACCGCCGACGAGCTGCGACATGAACGCCCGCAGCTTCTCCATCTGGTCGTGGTCGGCGCCGCCGACGAGGTAGACGAACTGGGCGTACGCCGAGCGCAGCACCGCGCGCCGTGAGATCAGCCCGCCGGCCTGGAAGGGCTTGCTGAAGGCCAGGGTGCTCGACTTGGCGATGATGGTCTTGTCGAGGTCGAAGAAGGCCGCGGCGGGCATGGGTGCCAGCGTAGGGGAGATCGGGTCTCGCCGGGCCGCCACCTGCGCACAGACCTGTCCTCGAGCGGCTGTGTCCACCGCGCGCGTCCAGGTCGTGGCCCCGGTCGACGCGCCGGGCGAGTCTCGACCCCATGACCTCGACCCTCGTGTTCGCCCGTGATCCGGCCCTGCTGGAGGAGATCCTGCGACTGACGGCCGCGGCCGGCGTGACGCCGAGCGTGGCCGCCGACGGCGGAGCCGCGCTGCGCGCGTGGTCGGGCGCGTCGCTCGTCCTGGTCGGCGCCGACGCCGCCGAGGAGCTGGCCCGGCTGCGGCCGCCGCGCCGGTCGCGGGTGCACGTGCTCAGCTGGGGACCACCGCCCGACCCGGTCTACCGGGTCGCGCTCACCCTGGGCGCCGAGGACGTGTCCGAGCTGCCGCGTGCCTCGAGCTGGCTGACCGACTCGCTCAGCGACGCCGGGGAGAGTCGCGTGCGGTCGGCGCGCACGCTCGGGGTGGTCGGCGGGTCTGGTGGCGCCGGCGCGACCACGCTGGCCTGCGCGGTCGGTCAGGTCGCCTCCCGCACGGGGCCGACACTCGTGCTCGACGCCGACCCGCTCGGCCCTGGCGTCGACCGGCTGCTCGGCCTCGACGCCGCACCCGGGGTGCGCTGGGACGGGCTCGGCCGGACCGCCGGTCGCCTCGGTGCGAGGGCGCTGCGCGAGGCCGTGCCGCGGCGCGCCGACCTCGGCGTGCTGACCTGGCATGCCGGGGCGAGCACGGAGCTCGACGAGTCCGTGGTCCGCTCGGTGGTCTCGGCGGCCCAGCGTGGGCACGACACCGTGGTGGTCGACCTGCCCCGCAGCACCGACGTCGTCGTGACCGATCTCGCCGCACGCTGCGACCTGGTGGTCGTGGTGGTGGACGCGTCGGTCGCCGGTCTCGCGTCGGCCGCACGACTGTGCGCGCGCACCGACGACCAGGCCCGCCTCCGGTTGGTCGTCCGCGGCGCCGGGCTCGACCCCGAGGCCGTCACCCGGGCGACGGGCGTGCCGGTGCTCGCCCGTCTCGGCGACCAGCGCGGCCTGGTCGAGTCGGTCGACCTGGGCTTCGGGCCGGTCCGCACGAGGCGCGGTCCTCTCGCCCGGTGCGCCGGGGAGCTGCTGTCCCAGCTCGCTGCGCGGGGAGCGGCGGCATGAGCGCGGTCTCGCCGCACGACCTGGACCTCGTGCGCGAGCAGCTGGCCCGCGAGCCCGGCGAGCTGACCCCGCACCGGGTGGCCGAGGCCCTGCGTCGGTCGGGTCGCCCGGTCGGCGATGCCACCGTGCTGGCGGTCCACGATGCCCTGCGGCGCGACGTCCTCGGCGCCGGCCCGCTCGAGCCGCTGCTCTCCCTGCCCGGCGTCACCGACGTGCTGGTCAACGGCGCCGAGCAGGTCTTCGTCGACCGCGGTCAGGGCTTGGAGCCGACCGGCGTGCGCTTCGCCGACGACGCCGCCGTGCGGCGGCTCGCCCAGCGGCTGGCGTCGGGCGCCGGTCGGCGGCTCGACGACGCCTCGCCGTACGTCGACCTCCGGATGCCCGACGGCTCCCGACTGCACGCCGTGCTCGCGCCGACCGCGCGACCCGGCACGCTGATCTCGCTGCGGGTGCCGCCTCGGCGGGCGTTCACCGTCGAGGAGCTCGTCGCTGCGGGCACTGTCACCGACGGCGGCGCCCGCCTGGTCCGTGCGGTCGTGGCGGCGCGGGTGGCCTTCCTGGTCACGGGCGGCACCGGGTGCGGCAAGACGAGCCTGCTGGCTGCACTGCTCGGTCTCGTGCCCGAGCGCGAGCGGATCGTGCTGGTCGAGGACGCCTCCGAGCTGCGACCGGACCACCCGCACGTCGTCGGTCTC
>WLIH01000398.1 GCA_009702305.1 Actinomycetota bacterium
AGAGCGGCTCACTCCGAGTCGGTAACGGACACCTCCGGGCGTCATCGTCGTCCGTTCCCGAGGAGATCCCATGAGCACCCGCCCCTTCCACGTCCCCGTCGTCGACATCGCCGCCTACGTCGGCTCCGGCACCGCCGAGCAGCGAGCTGAGGTCGCAACCGAGATCGACGCAGCCTGCCGCGAGGTCGGCTTCATCCAGATCCTCGGCCACGGCATCGGATCCGCCACCGTCGCCGGCCTCGGCGAGGCGATCGACGCGTTCTTCGGACTCCCGCTCGAGGAGAAGAAGCGCTGGATCCGCCCGCCGGGCGAGAATCGCGGCTACACGGCCCCGAAGTCCGAGTCGCTGAGCCTGAGTCTGGGGGTCGAGTCGGCCACCCGGATGAACGACTTCTTCGAGGCGTTCAACGTCGGGCGCCGGGTCGGCGACTATCCGGGCGTGGCGCTGATCGAGGAGCACTACGCCGACAACACCTGGCCCGACCTGCCGGGCTTCGAGGCCGCGGTGTCGGCGTGGTTCGAGGAGGCTGCGCGCGTCGCGCGCACGATGACCCGGATCTTCGCGGACGCGCTCGGCCTCCCCGCGACGTACTTCGACGAGCTGACCCGGCACAGCATCGACGTGCTGCGGATGAACAACTACGCGCTGCCCGAGGGCACCGACGTCGAGCTCGACGGCGACCTCACCGGCATGGGCGAGCACACGGACTTCGGCATCGTCACGATTCTGTGGGCAGATCAGGTCCGAGGCCTGCAGGTGCTCGGCCACGACCGGGCGTGGCACGACGTGAGCCCGGTCGACGGTGCGCTCCTGATCAACCTCGGCGACCTGACGGCACGCCTCACCAACGAGCAGTGGCTCTCGACGTTGCACCGGGTCAAGCCTCCGGTGGTCGACGGGACGATCCAGCGGCGTCGGTCGGCGGCGTTCTTCCACGACGGCAACGCCGATGCCGTGATCGGGCCACTGGCCTCCTGCATCGATGCCGGCCATCCCGCGCTCTACGAGCCCGTCACCGTCGACGAGCACGTGCGCGCCAAGCTCTCGGGCTCGCGGGTGGGTGTGCTGAACACGGCGGCCGTGCGGGAGGGCGCTCGCGTGCTGGGTGCCGAGGTGGGCGCGGCCACGTAGGCTCCCGGCATGCGCATCCTGGTCCGGGCCAGCGTCGTCCTCGCCGCCCTCAGCACCGTCCTCGTTGTCTCGCCGCTGGTCTCGCCCGCCCAGGCGGCGCCGGCGTCCTTGACGAGCACCTACGACTGCGAGTCCTCGTTCGGCGGCGGCTCGACCAAGGTCGGGGTCAAGATCGACCTGCCGAGCCGGGTGCGTGAGGGCGCGACGCTCGCGGCGCGACCGGTCGCCTTCACGATCCGCGTGCCGGAGGCGCTGGTCGACGTGATGCGGCAGTACGGCGTCGAGTCGCTCGAGGGCAGCTCCGACGACGCGACCTACCGCATCGGCAAGCGCACCCTGGACGTCGACGACCTGGTGCTGCCACGCACCGACGTGCCGGCCTCCGGCCCGATGGTCCTGCGCGGCAAGGGCACCGCGGCGGCGTACACCGCGGCCAAGGCCGGCACCTTCGCCGTCCGGATCCCGCAGGCCTTCACGGCCACCGTCGTGGGTCGCACGTCCTCGGGCAGCGCGAGCATCCCGCTGTCGTGCGAGCTGGGAGCGAAGGCGCCCAGCAAGATCACCACCCTCACCGTCACCGGCTGAGCGTGACCCCGCAGGAGCAGGCGGAGGAGGAGGCGTTCCGCCGCCTCTACGGACCCTGGGAGCCCCTGCTGCCCGACCAGGTGGCGGGCTTCCTGGCCGAGTTCGACGCGCCCTGGTGGCTGGTCGGCGGGTGGTCGATCGAGGCCTTCACGGGCCTCGCTCGGCCCCACGAGGACATCGACGTCGTCGTCTTCCGGCGTGACCTCCCGCGGCTGCGTACGGCGCTGGCGCCCCTGCACCTGTGGTCGGCGGGCGCCGGCGCCCTGCGTCCGCTCAACGACGACTGGCCCGACGTGCACCCCGACGCCGGCCAGGTCTGGGTCCGCGAGCACGCCCTGGCTCCGTGGCTGGCCGACGTCATCCTGCAGGACGACGACGGTGCGGGACGCTGGGTCAACAAGCGGTGGGCGGAGCACGTCGCCGACCTCCAGGACGTCACCTGGGTGGCCGACGACGGCATCCGCTACCTGCTGCCCGAGGTTGCGCTGCTGCACAAGGCCCGCCTCGACCGGCCCAAGGACCGTCGTGACCTCGGGGCCACCTGGCCACTGCTGAGCCTGGCCCAGCAGGACTGGCTGGTGGCTGGCGTCGTGGCCACCGAACCCGCCGACCACCCCTGGCAGGTGCTGGCCTCGGGCAGCCTGCCCCCGGCCCCCGGCTGACCCCACGATTGGTCACAGACCGCACCTCCAACGGCCGAATCATTGCGGTTGGGGACCAAACGACATGCCGTGCCGGCGTCCCGGCGGTGCCCGAGCCGGGCTGGTCCACCCGGGGCAACCTGGCTTCGGCCGTCGCCGGCTGAGCCCGGATCCACCGGTCTCCGGGGGCGCGCCGTACGCTGGGCCGTGCCATGACCGCCCGCACCGGGCCCGCGACCGGGCCGATCGTCTACCTCGACCACGCTGCGACCACCCCGATGGTGCCGGCAGCCGTGGAGGCGATGACCGGGCACCTGCTCACGGTCGGCAACCCGAGCTCGCTGCACGCCTCCGGTCGGCACGCGCGCCGGGTCGTGGAGGAGTCGCGCGAGACGATCGCGCGCGCCATCGGCTGCCGTCCCGGCGAGGTGGTGTTCACCTCCGGCGGCACGGAGGCCGACAACCTCGCGGTCAAGGGCATCTACTGGTCGCGACGGGCCGCCGACCGCCGGCGCACCCGGATCCTGTCCACGCAGGTCGAGCACCACGCCGTCCTCGACCCGCTCGACTGGCTGGCCGCCTGCGAGGGCGCGGAGGTCGAGCTGCTGCCGGTGGACTCCGACGGCCTGCTCGACCTCGAGGCCGTCCGGACGGCGATCGAGCGCGACCCCGACTCGGTCGCGCTGGTCTCGGTGATGTGGGCCAACAACGAGGTCGGCACGGTGCAGCCGGTCGACGCCGTCGTGGCGATCGCGGCCCAGCACGGCATCCCTGTGCACACCGACGCCGTCCAGGCGCTGGGATCGGTGCCGGTCGACTTCGCGACGTCGGGGGTCGACGCCCTCACCGTCACCGGGCACAAGGTGGGTGGGCCGTACGGCGTCGGCGCGCTCGTCGTGCGCCGCGAGGTCGACGTAACCGCCTTGGTGCACGGCGGCGGCCAGGAGCGCGACATCCGCAGCGGCACCATCGACACCCCGGCGATCGCGGGATTCGCCCGCGCCGTCGAGCTCGCTGTGAAGCACCAGCCCGAGCACGCGTCGCGGGTGGCGGCGCTGCGCGACCGGCTCGTGGCGGGAGTGCAGGCGGCAGTGCCGGGAGCGCGCCTCAACGGCAGCACCGCCCACCGTCTGCCCGGCAACGCCCACTTCAGCTTCCCGGGTTGCGAGGGTGACTCCCTGCTGATGCTCCTCGACGCCCGCGGCATCG
>WLIH01000399.1 GCA_009702305.1 Actinomycetota bacterium
GAAGCGCTGCAGAGCCAGCTCCGAGGGCAGGTGCAGCGCGTCCTGCACCGCCACGATGTCGCGGGCCCGCTCGACCGCACCGTGCGCCGTCGCCAGCGGCAGCATCCGCGCGAGGCGCCACAGGCCGTAGAGCGAGCAGATCAGCGCCAGCTCGGCCGCGACGGCCTCGGCGTACGCCGCCCGACCGGGTCTGAGCCGCCGCAGGCCGTGCCACACCACCGCGCAGACGACGGCCGCCATCGCGGCTTGGTCCCACGTCGGCCACGGCACTCCCGGATTGTGTCAAACGGTCCGAGATGGTCCGGCGTCCCACCAGTCCAGCACGCGCAGGGCGCGCAGGGTGTTCCACCGGCTCGGCTCGCCGACCTGCTCGAGATGCAGGTGGACGCGACCCGGGTGCACCCGCTCCAGCAGCCATCGACCATCGGCCTGGCGCCGCGAGAGCACGACGTCCACGGCGTCGGCCATCGCGGGGTCCGGGCTCGCCCCGGTCCGACGGAAGTAGTCGAGCGCGCGCAGCACGTCGTAGGCCCAATAGTGCGGGAACGGAAACGTCAGGTAGCTGCCCTGGGCGATCTCGCCGGTGCTCCGACGGCGGAACAGGCTGCGCTCGAGCAAGTAGCGCTCGCCGCCGAGCCGTGCCTCGCGCACCCCCGCGGAGCCGTTGCCGGAGCGCTCGACCTCGAGCAGGCCGTCGAGCACGTTGATGGTGGAGTCGAACGACGATCGCACCGAGCCGTTCTCGGCCTCGCAGTTCCACCCGCCGTCGTCGAGCCGCTCGCCCAGCACCCGCTCCACGATGCCGCCGACGTCCTGGCCGAAGTAGGCGCCTGCGGCGATCGTGCGTCCGTTGATGCAGGGCTCGACCTCGCCGTCGAAGTACCGCTGACCGTCGTGCTCCCAGCGCCCGTGCTCGGCGACCCCCGCGACCACCTGTCGCACCTGCACTGACGCCGGATCCACGCCGCACAGCTGCAGGGTGTGCAGCGAGTGCATCGTGGCCGTCCACGGCTGGTCCTCGGAGCCCCACACGAAGTCGGCCGGGAAGCAGGCGCCGCCGGCCCACAGACCGTCCGGCCCCGCGAGCGCGAGCAGCTGCGCACCCCAGCCCTCGTGCTCGACGCGGGCGCGCTCGGCGGCGACCTCCTGCTCGGAGGCCTCGCCGAGATCCTGCATCGTCTGCCAGCGGATCGCGGGGTCGCCGGCCAGCAGCCAGTCCATCGTGTCCATAGGTCCACGCTAGGCAGGACCTCGGCTGCACGCCAGGGTCGGGGTCGACCCGGTCAGCCCTCGGCGGCCTCTGTCGCCGCTCGGGCTGCCTTCGCCCGGGCCCGCGCCGCCTTGCCGATCGTGTCCTCGACGATCGCGTTGAGCCGCGCGCCGTTGGGCCATCCGGCGTAGTGGCAGATCAGGATCACGATCTCGCGCAGCGCCTCGTCGTCGAGCTCGCCGTTGGCGTACGCCGCGGGGACCTGGATGCCGAGCACGTCGGCCGCACCCTGGCCGGCGAGCATCCCGATCAGCACCAGCCGACGGTCGCGGTCGCTCAGCCCGGGGCGGGTCCAGATGTCGGCGAAGAGGTGGTCCGCGGTGTAGCGGAAGAAGTCTCCCTCGCCGTCGGACATGTCGAAGCCGTAGACGGTCTCCATCTTCTCCAGTCCGCGGCGGCGGACCTCGGGCAGATCGTCGAACTTGCCGTCGCCGGTCATGAGGTCTCCTTCGTGGGCATCCCGAGGCCGGGGCCGAGGCGCTCGAGGGCGAGCTGGGCGAGGGGCACATCGACCCCGAGCTGGTCGGCGAGGTCGGTCGCGAAGCGCAGGTCCTTCTCCCCCAGCGCCTGCACGTGGCCGAACACGCCGAACCAGAAGTCGTCCTCGGCGATCGGCGCGGTCGTGTCGCGGTGCATGATCGCGCCCGGTCCCCCGGTGATGGCGTCGGTGTGACGCACCACGTCGCCGAGTGCCTTGATGTCGAGACCGGCCGCCTCGGCGAGACGCTGGGCCTCGGTCGCGGCGGTGAAGGCGACGAAGTGCATCAGGTTGCGCGCGAGCTTGAACTTCGTGCCGGCGCCGATCGGCCCGGCGTGCACGACCTTGGAGCCCATCGCCGCGAGCACGGGGCGTGCCGCGGCGAAGGCGTCGTCCGTGCCGCCGACCATGATCGCGAGGGTGCCGTCCGCGGCGCCCATGGATCCTCCGGAGACCGGGGCGTCGACGACACGGACGCCGTGGCGCAGCGCGGTCTCCTCGAGCGTCGCCGGGGTGGTGGGCGCGACGGTGGAGTGGATGACCACGGTCAGCCGGTCACCGGCCACACCGAGCACCTCGCCGAGCACGTCGCGCACCTGATCGTCGTCGCGCACCATGACGCACAGCACGTCGCAGCGCGCGCCCATCGCTGCGACGCTCTTCGCCGCGCGGGCGCCGGCCGCCTCGAGCTCGGCGACCGGGCCGGGTGCGACGTCGTAGACCCACAGCTCGAGGTCGGCCTCGGCCTGCTGCTGGGCCAGCCGCAGCGCCATCGGCTTGCCGATGTTGCCCAGGCCGACGAATCCGACGACGGTCGCGCTCATGGCCGGAAGGTCTGTCCGCCGTCGACGGCGATGATCTGGCCGGTCACCCACGACGACTCGTCGGAGAGCAGCCACTTCGCGGCGCCGACCATGTCCTCGGGCTGACCCATCCGCTTGAGCGCCAGACCCTTGACCAGGTCCTTGGCGGCGTCGCCGGCCTGGGTGCGGGTGGCGGCCGTGTCGGTCGGGCCGGGGGCGATCGCGTTGACCCGGATGCCCAGGCCGCCGACCTCGTGGGCGAGCTGCTGGGTCAGGCCGTTGATGCCCGACTTGGCCAGGCCGTAGAAGCCGGCGTAGAGGTAGGCGGCAGTGCTGGACTGGTTGATGATCGAGCCGCCACCCCGCTTCTGCATGTGGGGGTAGACCGCGCGGGTCATCACCAGGGCGCCGTCCATGTTCACCGACATGAACTTCTTGTAGTAGTCCCAGTCGACGCTGATCAGCAGGTTGAACTCCATGTCGCCGTAGATCGCGGCGTTGTTGATCAGCCCGTCGATGCCACCGAACGCCTCGACAGTCGCCGTGGCGAGCGCCTCAGCAGACTCGTGGGAGGAGACGTCGGTGCGCACGAAGATCGCGCGGCCACCGTCGGCCTCGATCTGGGCGGCGACCTTCTCCCCGGACTCCACGTTGAGGTCGGCCACGACGACGGCGGCCCCCTCGGCGGCCAGGCCGGTGGCGTAGGCCTCGCCGATGCCCTGGGCTGCGCCCGTGACGATAACGACCTTGCCGTCGAAACGCTTGCTCATGTTCACTCTCGGATTCGGTTGGTGGTGCGGTGATGGGAGGGAAGGGCGAGGCTCACGCCGGGAAGGCCAGCGTCTTGGTCTCGAGGTACTCCTCGAATCCGGCCGAGCCCATCTCGCGCCCGATCCCGGACTGCTTGTAGCCCCCGAAGGGCGCGTCGGGGCTGAACCACACGCCGCCGTTGACAGCGAGCGTGCCGGTGCGGATGCGTGCGGCGACGGCCGTGGCGCGCTCCAGCGAGC
>WLIH01000004.1 GCA_009702305.1 Actinomycetota bacterium
GGGCCGGAGGGGCCCCACAGGGCCGGATCGAGCACGAAGAGCGGGAGGACGGCGTCGTCGGCGCACGCCTGCAGCAGCGCGGGATTGTCACCCAGGCGCAGGTCACGGCGGAACCACATCACGGAAGGCATCGCCACCACCCTGCCAGCCGGTAGGTCGATGGGTAAGAATGACCCACGTGAGCGATCTCATCGACACCACCGAGATGTACCTCCGCACCGTCTACGAGCTGGTGGAGGAAGGGATCGTCCCGCTGCGCGCCCGGATCGCCGAGCGCCTGCACCAGAGCGGTCCCACGGTCTCGCAGACGGTGGCTCGGATGGAGCGCGACGGCCTGCTCACGGTCGAGGGCGACCGCCACCTCGAGCTCACCCCCGAAGGCATGCGGCTGGCGACCCGCGTGATGCGCAAGCACCGCCTCGCCGAGCGGCTGCTCGCCGACGTGATCGGCCTCGACTGGGAGCTCGTCCACGAGGAGGCGTGCCGCTGGGAGCACGTGATCTCCGAGACCGTCGAGCGGCGTCTGATCGAGCTGCTCGGCCACCCGACGGAGTCGCCGTACGGCAACCCGATCCCCGGGTTGGGCGAGCTCGGCGAGAGTGCGGTGGGCGAGGAGTTCATGGCCGGCGTCGAGCCGCTCTCCCACGTCGCCGGCCCGGCCGAGGGCAGGGTGCTGGTGCGCCGCA
Organism: Actinomycetota bacterium; assembly: GCA_009702305.1. Lineage (GTDB taxonomy): Bacteria > Actinomycetota > Actinomycetes > Propionibacteriales > Nocardioidaceae > Nocardioides. The sequence goes on from WLIH01000004.1 coordinate 687, forward strand.
TCTCCGAGGAGATGCAGAAGGACGAGGCGCTGATGAGCGCCCTGCGCCGGGTCGGAGCGCTGCCCGACAAGACGATCACGATCATCGCGACCGACGACGGTGTGCTCGTCGGCTCCTCCGGCGAGACCGCCGAGCTGCTGCCCGAGGCGGCCGATCACATCTTCGTACGCCGGCTCTGAGCCGGCCACCCGGGAGCCGCCAAGGTCGTCGGCTCCAGGGCGTGACCAGGACGGTCCACACTCGTTGTCCTAGGTGAGGGAAGCAGACAACCCAAGCCTAGGGAGGGCGACATGTCGATGTCGGGGGGAGTGCTGACGATGGAGCTCATCGAGGTGCCCATGACGGGCCGCGAGTTGAGCACCGCGATCGCACGACACGGAGAGCTGGTGGTCAGCCACCGCGGCACGCGTCTGACGCGTGGACTCGAGCTCGGCGAGGAGATCGTGATCCTCGACGCCGGCGGTGAGTACCACAGCGCCCACGTCACCGATCTCGAGTTCGACCTCGAGGACACCCGCTACATCCTCAGCCTCGGCGTGCGGCTGCCCCCCGAGCACGCGGGCGAGCGCATCGACGACAGCCTCGGCACCCCGGAGGCCCACGGCCTCTACTCGACCCAGTCGATCCTCGATCTGCTCGCGGAGCTGCGCGACGAGAGGTGAGACCGGCGGCGCACGGCCAGCTCCTGGAGGAGCTCGCTGCAGCCGCGGTCCACGGCGTACGTCGCCAGCTCGTCTCCCCGGGTCGCCCCGCGGTTGACGATCACCACCGGTGTACCGGCCTTCGCCGCACGCCGCACGAACCGGAAGCCGCTCATCACCGTCAGGCTCGAGCCGGCCACCAGCAGCGCACCGCCCCGCTCGACGAGCGCGTCGACCGCGGCGAAGCAGCGCTCCACCCGCGGGGCGGGGACGCTCTCCCCGAAGAACACGACGTCCGGCTTCAGCACGCCGCCGCACACCTCGCACGCCGGCACGACGAAGCCGGCGGTCTCGTCGAGGTCCACGTCGCCGTCGGGACGCACCTCCACCGCGCTGTGCCGCTCCTCGAATCCGGGGTTGAGCTCGCGCAGCCGCTGCTGCAGCGCATCGCGCGGGCTCGTCGTGCGGCACCCGAGACACACGACGTCGGCGATCCTGCCGTGCAGCGCCACCATCGGCTCGGTGCCGAGCCGCTCGTGGAGCCCGTCGACGTTCTGGGTGATCAGCAGGTCCAGGTCGAGCGAGGCGATCGCGCGGTGCCCGTCGTTGGGCTCGGCCCGGCGCATCCGCCCCCAGCCCAGGTGGCTGCGGGCCCAGTAGCGCTGGCGTGCCGCCGGGCCCGAGACGAACTCCTGGTAGGTCATCGGCGCGCGAATCGGCGACCCCGGTCCGCGGTAGTCCGGGATGCCCGAGTCGGTCGAGAGCCCGGCGCCGGTCAGCACGACGAGGGGGCGATCGGCCACCAGGTCGAGCGCGGCCTCGGCGTACGACGGCGCCGTGGACCGCTCAGCGCGCGTAGCGCACCGCGGCGCGAGCCCGAGCCTTCTCGGCCTCGACCGCCCGGTCCTTCGGCGGCGCGGTGGTGACCAGGTCGTCGAGCAGGTGCTGGGTCAGGTGCGCGATCTCGCGCACCGCCTGATCGAAGGCCGCCTGGTTGGCTGCCGACGGCTTCGTCGTGCCCGCCACCTTGCGGACGTACTGCAGCGCGGCGGCCGTGACCTCGTCACGCGTGGCCGGCGGCTCGAAGTTGTTGAGCGGACGGATGTTGCGGCACATGGGACGAGCCTACGTCGCGATCGGGAGCGCGTCTGGTGCATGATCGCGGTCGTGAATCCTCGTGTGCCGACCCTCGCCCGGACGACCGCCGCCGTCGGTGTGCTGCTGCTGGCCAGCGCGTGCAGCGACAGCGACGGCGGGTCCGACGACGCCGCACCGCCCGCTGCGGAGAGCACGTCGGCCGGTTCGTCGCCGACGCCGTCGTCGGACCCGGCTGCCGATGTCGACTGCTCGGCCACGGCGGTGAGCGCGACCTTCGCCGACGGCGAGGTCGACCTGACCACCAGCGCCGCCGTCGAGCTCGGCGACGGATCGGCGTACACCGTCTACGCCGGCGACTTCACGATCCCCACCGACGACATCTCGGTGGCCGGTGCGCGCGCCGCCGAGGGCGAGCACCTCGCGACGCTCGCGATCACGACCTTCAACGCCGAGGAGTCGGCGCCCGAGATCGAGGTCGGCCAGGTGGTCCCGTACACCACCGACTTCGGCGTGCTCACCTTCGCCGTGCTGCTCCAGTCCGGCACCGACATCCTCGGCAACAACGTCGGAGGCACGGGCGAGGCCGTGGTCGCCCAGCTCAGCGACGACGAGATCTGCGTCAGCGTGGACTACTCCGACGACGAGAAGTCCCTCACCGGCGTGATCGTCGCTCCCGTCTCGAGCTGACCCCGTCTCGAGCTGACCCCGTCGCGAGCTGACCTCAACGAGACGCGACCTCCGGAGCCGGGGCTCGGGCCTAGCCCCAGGGTTTGCTGGGTCTCGATACGGCGCTGGCGCGCCTACTCGACCAACGAGAAGGCTGCTCGTTGGTCGAGTGGCGTCGAGCGTCAGCGAGACGGTGTATCGAGACCTTCACGGCCGGGACCCTCGGTTGTGGACGGCCTGCGGGCTAAACCGGGTGACCTCGGGCGTGCCGTGACGGAGAATGCTCCTCCGTGGGTCACGTCGATGTCGCAGGAGTCCGTTACGAGCTGCCCGATGGCCGGGTGCTGCTCGACGAGGTGGCGTTCCGGGTCGGCGAGGGCGCCAAGGTCGCGCTGGTCGGCGCCAACGGCGCGGGCAAGACGACCCTGCTGCGCATCATCACCGGCGAGCTGACGCCGCACGCCGGAGTGGTGACCCGCTCGGGCGGGCTCGGGGTGATGCGGCAGATGGTGTCGCGCGGCAGCGCGACGGTCGCCGACCTGCTGCTCAGCGTCTCCCCCGACCGCGTCCGTGCCGCTGCGGCCGGCGTCGATCGCTGGGAGCTGGCGCTGATGGAGACCGACGACGAGACGACCCAGATGGCCTACGCCGAGGCCCTGTCGGAGTACGCCGATGCCGGCGGCTACGACCTCGAGGTCACCTGGGACGTGTGCACGATGGCTGCCCTGGCGCTGCCCTACGACCGCGCGAAGTACCGCGACCTGACGACTCTCTCGGGCGGCGAGCAGAAGCGTCTCGTGCTGGAGTTCCTGCTGCGCGGCCCCGACGAGGTGCTGCTGCTCGACGAGCCCGACAACTTCCTCGACGTGCCCGGCAAGATCTGGCTCGAGCAGCGCATCCGCGAGTCCGACAAGACGATCCTGATGATCAGCCACGACCGCGAGCTGCTCAACAACACCGCGACCCGGGTGGTCACCGTCGAGCTCGGCCACGCCGGCAACCTCGTGTGGACCCACCCGGGCGGCTTCGCGTCGTACCACGAGGCCCGTCGCGACCGCTTCGCGCGCTTCGAGGAGCTGCGCAAGCGCTGGGACGAGGAGCACGCCAAGATCAAGGCGCTGGTGCTGCGCCTCAAGATCAAGGCGGAGTACAACGACGGCATGTCCAGCCAGTACCGCGCGGCGCAGACGCGACTGCGCAAGTTCGAGGAGGCCGGGCCGCCCACCGAGCAGCCCCGCGAGCAGCAGGTCTCGATGCGTCTCAAGGGGGGACGCACCGGCAAGCGCGCCGTGGTCTGCGAAGGCCTCGAGCTGACGGGTCTGATGCGTCCCTTCGACCTGGAGGTCTGGTACGGCGAGCGGGTGGCCGTGCTCGGCTCCAACGGCTCGGGCAAGTCGCACTTCCTGCGGCTGCTGGCCGCCGGCGGATCCGACCCCGACGTCGAGCACCGTCCGGTCGGCGAGGTCGCGATCAAGCCGGTGCTGCACCGCGGCAAGGCCAAGCTCGGGGCGCGGGTGCGGCCGGGGTGGTTCGTGCAGACCCACGACCACCCGGAGCTGATCGGTCGCACGCTGCTCGACATCCTCCACCGCGGCGACGGCTCGCCCGACGGGCGCGCCGGGATGGGCCGCGAGGCGGCGGCCCGGGTGCTCGACCGCTACGAGCTCGCCCACGCCGGCGAGCAGAAGTTCGAGTCGCTCAGCGGTGGTCAGCAGGCACGCTTCCAGATCCTGCTGCTCGAGCTGTCGGGGGCGACCCTGCTGCTCCTCGACGAGCCGACCGACAACCTCGACGTCCAGTCGGCCGAGGCGCTCGAGGAGGGACTCGAGGCGTTCGAGGGCACGGTGCTGGCGGTCACGCACGACCGATGGTTCGCCCGCGGCTTCGACCGGTTCCTCGTCTACGGTGCCGACGGGGACGTCTACGAGTCCGACGGCCCGGTCTGGGACGAGGGAAGAGTGGAGCGCGCGCGATGAGCGACAACCTGGAGATCGCCTGGGTCGACCCGTTCGACGACGCGACGTTCGACGTGTGGCACGAGGTCTACGCCACCTCCCAGCGCTTCGGGCGCGAGGAGACCGCGGCGGTCTGGACATTGGAGGAGCTGCGCGTCCAGATGCAGCACCAGGGCACCGGCCGATGGGCCGGCGCCTACCTCGGCCGGGTGGCCGGGACGGCCGTCGCGTCGGGGTTCGTGATGATGAGCCTCGTCGACAACCTCGACCGCACCTCGCTGTGGGTCGACGTCCTGCCCGAGCGGCGTCGCCGCGGCCACGGGTCGGCGATGCTCGACCACGTCCTCGACGTCGCGCGGGAGAAGGGTCGCTCGATCATCGCCACCGAGGCGTCCTGGAGCTACGACGCCCACCCGGAGGGAGCAGGGGAGCCCGGTGTGGAGTTCCTCCGGGCGCACGGCTTCGACCTCGGGCTGGTGGAGATCCAGCGCACGCTGCGCCTGCCGGTCGACGATGCGCTGCTGGCCGAGCTGGCCGCCCGCGCGGCCACCCGGCACGAGGGCTACACCCTGCGGTCCTGGGTCGGGCCGGTGCCCGACGAGCTGCTGGAGTCGTGGGCGGCGCTGTCGTCGAGCCTGATGACCGAGGCGCCCGTGGGCGAGCTCGACCTGGAGCCCGAGTCGGCCGACGTCGCCCTGGTCCGCGAGGCCGAGGACGTCATCGCGAAGCAGGGGCGCACGAAGTACAACACCGCCGCGCTCGACGCCGACGGTGTCGTCGTGGCCTACACCGACCTGGCGACCGCCGTCCATGACCCCGGCAAGGCCTACCAGTGGGGCACGCTCGTGCGCGGCGACCATCGTGGCCACCGGCTCGGGATGGCGGTCAAGGTGGCCAACCTTCAGCAGCTGCAGGCCCTCGACACGACGGCTCGGACCGTCGTGACGTGGAACGCCGAGGTCAACAGCCACATGATCGGCGTCAACGAGGAGATCGGCTTCCGCCGCACCGAGCGCGCCGGCGCCTTCCAGCGCAAGCTGGTCTGAGGCGCCCGACCTCTCACTCGTGGCGCGCAACGCCGAGAGGGGCGTCGTGACCGTCCTCCACGGCCACGAAGCCCCTCTGGTCCAGCGTCACGACGCCTGAGTCGCTGTCGCGACGATCGGTCAGGAGTTGGTGGCGTCCCCGTCCGAGTCGAGCTTGAGCTCGACGGTCTTCTCCTGGCCGTCACGCTCGTAGGTCACCGTGACGGTGTCGCCGGGTCGGTAGGACCGCACGGTGGCGACCAGGGAGTCGGAGCCGCTGATCGCGAAGTCGTCGACGCGGGTGATGACGTCGCCCTGCTGCAACCCGGCGTCGGAGGCGGTCGAGCCGTCGTTGATGTCGCGGATCTCCGCGCCCTCCACGACCTCGGCGCCGCTCTGGCCCTGCGTGGCGGCGACGTCCTGCACCGAGATGCCCATCCGGGCGTGGGTCGGCGTCTCGCCGTTGCTCATCTGGTCCACGATCGGCATCACCTCGTCGATCGGGATGGCGAAGCCGAGGCCGATCGAGCCGCCCTGCTCGGTCTCGCCGAACGGCGACGAGCTGCCGGAGCTGGTGGTCTGGATCGAGGAGTTGATGCCGACCACGTGGCCGTACATGTCGACCAGCGGACCACCGGAGTTGCCCGGGTTGATCGCTGCGTCGGTCTGCACCGCGGGGTAGACGGTGGCATTGCCCGCGTCGTCGGAGCCGACGTCGACCGGGCGGTTCAGCGCGCTGACGATGCCGCTGGTCACCGTTGCGTCGAGGCCGAACGGCGACCCGATCGCGACGACGCCCTCGCCGACCTGCAGGTCGGACGACTTGCCGATCGTCGCCGGCGTCAGCCCGTCGACGTCCTCGGCCTGGATCACGGCCGTGTCGGTCAGCGGGTCGGTGCCGAGGATGGTGGCGGTCGCCTTCGAGCCGTCGCTGAAGGAGACGCTGATGTCGCCGTCGTCGCCGGCGATCTCGACCACGTGGTTGTTGGTCAGGATCCGGCCGTCGGAGGACAGGATGATGCCCGAGCCGGAGCCGGCCTCGTCGGCGCCCCGGACGTCGATCTTCACGACCGACGGCAGCACCTCGGCCGCCACCTGCTCGACGCTGCCCTCGGTGCCGGGGTCGTCGGGTGTGTCGACGACCTGGGAGGCGGTCGCGGTCGAGCGGGCGCCGGTGGAGCCGGCCGCACCGTCGTCGTCGTACGCGCTCCAGGCGGCGGCGCCGCCGACCCCGGCCGCCCCGCCGACGAGCAACGACGCTGCCACGACGGAGGCCGCGAACCCGGCTCGGCCGCGACGCGGACGCTCCGGCACCGGCAGCGGCTGCGTGAACAGGGGGCCGGGCGTCCACGTGGGGTACGCGCCGGCGGCGATCGGCGCGGTGTCGTGGATCGGCCCGGACGTCCCGGCGCCCTCCTCGGGAGAGGGGCTCACGGTGCTGTCGGTCGGTTCGTCGTGCGGGCCCGTCGGCGGGATGGGAGGAATCTCGTTCATGACGTCGATCCTGCTGAGCCTGCCTGTGACCAACCTGAGACCCGGCTGGGCAGTCGACAAGAAGCGCGGACCCGGGCTCCCGGATGGACGCGCTCTTGTGAGCAAGTGTGGCGTGCTTCACAATCGGGCGGCATGACCGCACCCACACCGCAGTTCGTCGACGACCGGCTCGCGCACTGGGCGGAGGTGGACCCCGAGGGCGAGTGCATGAGCTACCTCGGCCGGACCTGGAGCTGGGCGCAGTGGCACGACCGCGTACGCCGGGCGGCCGGCGGCCTGCAGCAGCTGGGGATCGGGCGTGGCGACGTCGTCGGGTTCCTCGACAAGAACCACCCGGCCTGCGTCGAGCTGAGCCTCGGCGCCGCCTCGCTCGGTGCGGCGAACGCGATCGTCAACTTCCGCCTGGCCGGCGACGAGATCGACTACGCGGTCAACGACTCCGGTGCCAGGGTCCTGGTCGTCGGCACCGAGCTGATGCCGCAGATCGAGAAGATCCGCGACCAGCTCACCACGGTCGAGCGGATCATCGAGGTCACCACCGACGGTGTCGACGACGAGTACGAGCAGTGGCTCGCCGCCAGCACGCCGGTCGGGCGCTCGGCCGACGTCGAGCCCGACGACGTGTGCCTGGTGCTCTACTCCTCGGGCACGACCGGCCGTCCCAAGGGCGTGATGCTCACGCACGCCAACATGGTCGCCCACACCATCAACTCCCACGACGGCTGGGTGTTCGAGCCCGGCGACAAGTCGATGGTCGCGATGCCGCTCTTCCACGTCGGTGGCTCGTCCTACGTGCTCTTCGGTCTGCACGACGGGGTCGCGAGCGTGATGACGCGCGATCCCGACGGCGGCTCGCTCGCCGGCGCGATCCTGCAGGGCGCCAACCGCACCTTCCTGGTGCCGGCCGTGCTGGCCCAGGTGCTGCAGGCCGGGCCCGACGCGGTCAAGCTCTTCGGGGCGCTCAAGACCTACACGTACGGCGCCGCGCCGATGCCGCCGCCGCTGCTGCGCGCGGCGATGGAGGCCTGGCCCGACACCGACTTCATGCAGGTCTACGGGCTCACCGAGGTCGCCGGCGTCGCGACCCACCTGCTGCCCGAGGAGCACCTCGACACCGCCCACCCGGAGCGGCTCGTCTCGGCCGGGCGCGCGGTGCCGGGCGTCGAGATCCGCATCGTCGACCCTGCCAGCCTGGAGGACCTCCCGATCGGCGAGCACGGCGAGATCTGGCTGCGCACCCCGCAGCTGATGAAGGGCTACCTCGGCAAGCCGGAGGCGACGGCCGAGGTGATCACCGAGGACGGCTGGTTCCGCACCGGCGACCTCGGTCGGCTCGACGACGGCGGATTCCTCTTCGTGGAGGACCGCCTCAAGGACATGATCATCAGCGGCGGGGAGAACATCTACAGCCCCGAGGTCGAGCGGGTGCTGGCCGAGCATCCCTCCGTCATGGAGGTCGCGATCATCGGCATCCCCGACGACACGTGGGGCGAGTCGGTCAAGGCCGTCGTCTCCCTGCACCCCGGCACCGAGGCGACCGAGGCCGAGTTGATCGCCTACTGCCGCGAGCACCTGGCGCACTTCAAGTGCCCCAAGTCGGTCGACGTGATCGACCTGCTCCCGCGCAACCCCACCGGCAAGATCCTCAAGCGCGACCTGCGGGCGCCGTACTGGGAAGGCCGCTCGCGCGGGGTGAACTGATGAACGACTTCAACGCCCAGGTCATCGCCGAGTTCCGTGCCAACCACGGCCGCGTCGGCGGCAACTTCGAGGGTGCGCCGCTGCTGATCCTGCACACCACCGGGGCGAAGAGCGGGCAGCAGCGCGAGCACCCGGTGATGTACCTGCCCGACGGCGAGCGCTACCTGGTCTTCGCCTCCAAGGCCGGGGCGCCCGACAACCCGGCGTGGTACCACAACCTGCTCGCCCACCCCGAGGCCACGATCGAGGTCGGCGACGACTCCGTGCGGGTCGCCGCCACCGAGGTGACCGGCGCCGAGCGCGACGAGAAGTACGCCGAGCAGGCGCGCCTCTACCCCGGCTTCGCCGACTACGCCGCCAAGACCGACCGGGTCATCCCGGTCGTCGCGCTCACGCCCCTCGCCTGACCGGAGCAAACCGGCGAGCTTCGGTGGGGTCCCAGCCGGGTCTCGATGCGGCTCGCTGGCCTACTCGACCAGCGAAGGGACCTCGTTGGTCGAGTGCCGCCGAGCGCCAGCGAGGTGGTGTATCGAGACCTCCGCAGCGAGGGCTGGGCCCCCGCCCCGGGGTCGCTGGGTCTCGATACGCTCGCAGAGCTCGCTACTCGACCACCGAGATGCGGCCATCGTCGGTCGAGTGCCGCTTCGGGGCCGAGGTCAGGCCCAGCGCTCGGAGGCCGGCGTGAAGGTGAGCTGGCGGTCGCCCGTGTAGATCTGCTTGGGGCGGGCGATCTTCTGCTCCTTGTCCTGGACGAGCTCGAGCCACTGCGCGAGCCAACCGGGGGTGCGGCCGATCGCGAAGAGCACGGTGAACATCTCGGGCGGGAACTGGAAGGCCTCGTAGATCAGGCCGGAGTAGAAGTCGACGTTGGGGTAGAGCTTGCGCTTGATAAAGTACTCGTCCTCGAGCGCGATCTTCTCGAGCTCCTTGGCGATCGCGAGCAGCGGGTTGACCCCGGTGACCTCGAAGACGTCGTCGCAGGCCTTCTTGATGATCGTGGCGCGCGGGTCGAAGTTCTTGTAGACGCGGTGTCCGAAGCCCATGAGCTTCTCGTTGCCGTTCTTCACGCCCTCGATGAAGGCGGGGATGTTCTCCTTCGAGCCGATCCGGCGCAGCATCCGCAGCACCGCCTCGTTGGCGCCGCCGTGCAGTGGGCCGAAGAGCGCGGCGACGCCGGCGCCGACGGCGGAGTACGGGTCGACCTGCGAGGAGCCGACCGAGCGCACGGCGTTGGTCGAGCAGTTCTGCTCGTGGTCGGCGTGCAGGATGAAGAGCACGTCGAGCGCCTTGACCAGCCGCTCGTCGGCCTCGTACTTCGACTCGCTCATCTTGAAGAGCATCGAGAGGAAGTTGGCCGTGTAGCTGAGGTCGTTGTCGGGGTAGACGAACGGCTTGCCCTGGGCGTGGCGGAAGGACCAGGCGCCGAGCGTCGGCATCTTCGCGATCATCCGGACGATCTGGATGTGGCGGTTGTCGGCGTCGGAGATGTTGCGAGCGTCGGGGTAGAAGGTCGAGAGCGCACCGACCGAGGCCATCAGCATGCCCATCGGGTGGGCGTCGTAGCGGAAGCCCTCCATGAAGCTCTTGACGTTCTCGTGGACGAACGTGTGATACGTGATCTCGTGGACCCACGCCTCGTACTCCGCCTGGGTCGGCAGCGCGCCGTGGACCAGCAGGTAGGCGACCTCGAGGAACGACGACTTCTCGGCCAGCTGCTCGATGGGGTAGCCGCGGTACTCGAGGATCCCCTTCTCTCCGTCGATGTAGGTCACCGACGAGCGACACGAGGCGGTGTTGACGAAGCCGGGGTCGTAGACGGCCAGCCCGGGGGCGTCGTCTCCCGCCTTGATCTTGCCCAGATCGGCCGCCTTCACGGTGCCGTCGAGGATCGGGACGTCGTACTCCAGCCCGGTGCGGTTGTCACGGACGGTCAGCGAGTCAGTCACGGGGTCCAACCTAGTGCGCGGGTGGAGGCGGCGAAACGCCGGGCAGGTTACCGACCAGTATCCGAACGGCGGGGGTCCGGGCCGCCCGTTTTGACCCCTGCGCTCCGCCGCACGTACTCTTGCCTGTCGCGACTCCTGCCGCGTCCCGTCCGACACGACGACGGGGTGCAGTCCCGGACACCACCTCACGGTGGCGAGCCGGGCCGTGTTCGTCAGAAGCCGCAGCACCACCACCCGGTGCGGCACACCTGCCGGGTCCCACGAACGAGGAAAGTAGAACAGCCGTGTCCACGTACAGCCCCAAGCCCGGTGACATCCAGCGCGCCTGGCACGTCATCGACGCGACCGACATCGTCCTGGGTCGTCTCGCCGTCCAGTCCGCGAACCTGCTCCGCGGCAAGCACAAGGCGATCTTCGCCCCGCACATGGACACCGGCGACTTCGTCATCGTCATCAACGCCGAGAAGGTCGCCCTCTCCGGCTCGAAGAAGACGACCAAGATGGTCTACCGCCACTCCGGCTACCCGGGCGGCCTCTCGGCCACGCCCATCGGCGAGCTCCTCGACAAGGACGCGCGCAAGGCGATCGAGAACGCCGTGTGGGGCATGCTGCCCAAGAACAAGCTCGGCCGTCAGATGCTGAAGAAGCTCAAGGTCTACTCCGGCCCGACGCACCCGCACACGGCCCAGCAGGCCACGCCCTTCGAGATCACGCAGATCTCCCAGTAATCAACGACTTTCTTAGGCTGAGTGAGGAACACCGTGGCTGACACCACCGACACTGAGATCAACTCGGGCGAGGTCGAGGAGACCTTCGAGACCAACGAGCAGGGCATCGCCTACAGCTCCGAGAGCGCTCCGTCCGCCGACGCCCCCGAGCGTCCCGCGACCATCGCGCCCGCCGCGGCCACCGGCCGCCGCAAGGAGGCGGTCGCCCGCGTGCGCATCGTCCCCGGCACCGGCGAGTGGACCGTCAACGGTCGCACGCTCGACTCGTACTTCCCGAACAAGCTGCACCAGCAGGTCGTGAACGAGCCGTTCGCGAACCTCCAGCTGGAGGGCCGCTTCGACGTCATCGCCCGCATCCACGGCGGTGGCATCACCGGTCAGGCCGGCGCCCTGCGCCTCGGCGTGGCCCGCTGCCTCAACGCCATCGACGTCGAGGCCAACCGTCCCTCGCTCAAGAAGGCCGGGCTGCTCACGCGTGACGCCCGCGTCATCGAGCGCAAGAAGGCCGGTCTCAAGAAGGCCCGCAAGGCGCCCCAGTTCAGCAAGCGCTGATCGAGTCGTTCACCACTCGGTGACTCGCCTCTTCGGCACGGACGGGGTCCGGGGACAGGCCAACGGTCAGCTGACCGCGGGCCTGGCCCTGGACCTTTCCGTTGCCGCCGCCCGTGTCCTGGTCTCCCAGGGCGGGTACGACGGCGCCCGGCCGCTCGCCGTGGTCGGCCGAGACACCCGGATCTCCGGGCAGTTCCTCGAGCACGCGGTGGTCGCGGGCCTGGCCTCGGCCGGGATGGACGTCATCCGGCTGCGGGTCGTGCCGACCCCCGGGGTCGCGTACCTCACCGACGTGCTCGGCGCCGACCTCGGCGTCGTGATCAGCGCCTCGCACAACCCCATGCCCGACAACGGCATCAAGTTCCTCGGCCGCGGGGGCGTCAAGCTCGACGACGCCCTCGAGCTGGCCATCGAGGAGCGCATCGGTCAGGAGTGGGAGCGACCCGTCGGCGGCGACGTCGGCCGCGTCACGCCGTACGCCACGCCGGTCGAGGAGTACGTCGGCCACCTGCGCCGGACCACCGGCTCCCTGGCCGGCCTGACCGTCGTGCTCGACTGCGCCCACGGCGCCGCGTCGGAGGCGGGGCCGCTCGCGTTGCGCGCTGCCGGTGCGACCGTGATCGCGATCAACGCCTCACCCGACGGCCTCAACATCAACGACGGCTGCGGCTCCACCCACCTCGACCCGCTGCGCCGCGCGGTGCTCGAGCACGGCGCCGACGCCGGCTTCGCCCTCGACGGCGACGCCGATCGCTGTCTCGCGGTCGTCGACGGCGACCAGATCCTCGCGGTGCTCGCCCTCGCGCTGCGCGACGCCGGCCGTCTCGTCGACGACACCGTCGTATCGACGGTGATGAGCAACCTCGGCTTCACGAAGGCCATGCGCGCCGCCGGCATCACGGTGCGGCAGACGGCGGTGGGCGACCGTTACGTGCTCGAGGAGATGCACGCCGGCGGTTACACGCTCGGCGGCGAGCAGTCGGGCCACGTGATCATGAGCGAATACGCCACGACCGGTGACGGCATCCTCACCGCCCTGCAGGTGCTCCAGCGGATGGCCTCCACGGGGTCGCGGCTCGCCGATCTCGCCGGAGTCGTGACGCGCCTGCCGCAAGTGCTGGTCAACGTGCCCGACGTCGATCGCGCCCGCACCGACGACGTCGAGCTGCTCGCCGCCGTCGCCGAGGAGGAGGCACTGCTCGGCGACTCCGGCCGGGTGCTGCTGCGTCCGTCCGGCACTGAGCCGCTGGTGCGCGTGATGGTCGAGGCGCCCACCCTGGCCGGCGCCCAGGCCGCTGCCGACCGGCTCGCGACGGTGGTCAAGGCCCGCCTCGCACTCGGCTGACCGAGCACAATTCGGCGGCGGTCGGGCGGTCCCGCCCGTAGGGTCGCTCGCCATGGACGGCGTGCGCATCGAGACGGTCGACCCCACCGACGAGGCCGCCCTGCGGTCCTGGTGGGAGGTCACCCGCGCGGCGGCCGACGAACGCCCCTACGACCTCTCGCCGGCCTGGGAGACGGCGCGGCGCTACTACCCGCTGCGCGACCCGGCCCGCGAGGTCACCCTCCTCGGGGCGCGGATCGGCGACGGCCCGCTGGTCGGCGCGGCCTGGGTGGCACGACCCGTCGGGGAGAACGAGCACCTGCTGATGCTCGACCTGCAGGTGCACCCGGCGGCCCGTCGACGCGGCGTCGGTGGGGCCCTGGTCGCCGCCAGCGAGGAGATCGCGCGCGCCGACGCCCGGACCACGATCATCGTCGAGGTGCTCGCACCGCCCGCCACGCAGGCGCCCGGTGAGTCGTTCGCGCGTTCGCAGGGGTATGCCGAGGCCAGCTCGGAGGACATCAAGATCTGCGACCTCGCGACGACCGCCGACCGGCTGCCGGGCCTGGCCGCGCACGCCGCCGAGCGGCTCTCGCCGTACACCCTGCTCTGGTGGAGCGACCCGACTCCGGAGGAGCACCTCGAGGGACTCTGCGCGCTCTACAGCCGCTTCCACTCCGAGATCCCGCTGGGCGACCTCGACCTGCGCGCCCAGGCCTGGACCCCGCAACGGCTCCGGGGTGCCGAGGAGCGCCGGGTCGCCGCGGGACGCGCCCACCTGCTGGTGGCCGGGGTCGCACCCGACGGGCGGCTGGTCGGCTACAGCGATCTCAACGTCGCCGACGCCTCGCCCCACCGGGCCTCGATCGAGAGCACCCTCGTGCTGCCCGAGCACCGCGGCCACCGTCTGGGCCTGGCGATGAAGGCGCTGCTGCACCAGCAGACCAGGGCACTGTTCCCGGCCGTGGAGTTCATCGTGACCGGCAACGCCGGCGTCAACACCTGGATGAACGCCGTCAACGAGCAGCTCGGCTACGGGATCGTGGAGCGCTGCCTCGACATGCAGAAGGTGCTCTGATCCGTCACGTCCACCGGCGGCCTCACACCTTGCGCAGGCGGACGTAGCGGACCGAGTGGTCCTTGTCCTTGCGCAGCACGAGCGTGGCCCGCGAGCGGGTCGGCAGCACGTTGTCGGTGAGGTTCGGGCCGTTGATCGTGTCCCAGATCCGGCCGGCCTCGGCGACGGCCTCGTCGTGGGTGAGCGCGCCGTACTTCGCGAAGTACGACCCCGGGTCGCGGAACGCCGTCTCGCGCAGCCGCAGGAAGCGCTCGACGTACCACTGGCGGATATGGCTGGTGCCGGCGTCGACGTAGACGCTGAAGTCGAAGAAGTCGCTCAGCGTCAGCCCGGTGCGGCCGTCCTCGCGGGTGCGCGCCGGCTGCAGCACGTTGAGGCCCTCGATGATGACGATGTCGGGTCGCTTGACCACGACGCGCTCGTCGGGCACCACGTCGTATACCAGGTGGGAGTACGTCGGCGCCTCGACCTCGTCCTTGCCCGACTTGATGTCGACCACGAAGCGCAGCAGTGCGCGCCGGTCGTAGGACTCCGGGAAGCCCTTGCGCTGCAGCAGGCCGCGGCGCTCCAGCTCGGCGTTGGGGTAGAGGAAGCCGTCGGTCGTCACCAGCGCGACGTTGGGGTGCTCGGGCCAGTGGGCCAGCATCTGCTGCAGCACGCGGGCGGTGGTCGACTTGCCGACGGCCACCGACCCGGCCAGCCCGATCACGAACGGTGTGCGGGGCGGGGTGCGTTGGTGGAGGAAGTCCTCCTGGTGCCGGTGCAGCTGACCGGCCGCGCCGACGTACAGGCTCAGCAGCCGCGACAGCGGGAGGTAGACCTCCTGCACCTCGTCGAGGTCGAGGGAGTCGCCGAGGCCGCGCAACTGGCGGATCTCGTCGGCGTTGAGGGGGTTCTCCGTCTCCCGCGCCAGGGCCGCCCAGGCATCGCGGTCGAGCTCGATGTAGGGAGAGGTCTCCCGGTGCGACTCGTCGTGGGGGCGCCCACCGTGGGGAGACCCCGAGACCGACATGTCGCCGATTCTTGCAGCCGACGCGCCGTGGCCGTCGAGGTGGCCACCGGTCGATAGACTCACCCACCATGTGCGGGATCGTGGGCTACGTCGGAGCGCGCTCCGCGCAGGACGTCGTCATCGACGGTCTGCGACGGATGGAGTACCGCGGCTACGACTCCGCCGGCATCGCGCTGGTGCACGACGGCCGGCTCGCGAGCCGCAAGCGCGCGGGCAAGCTCGGCAACCTCGAGAAGGCCATCAGCGAGGAGCCGCTGCCCGCCTCCGAGCTCGGTCTCGGCCACACCCGCTGGGCCACCCACGGCGCCCCGAACGACGTCAACGCCCACCCGCACCTCGGGGCCACCGGCCGCGTCGCGCTCGTGCACAACGGCATCATCGAGAACTTCGCCGACCTGCGGGCCCGGCTCGAGGCCGACGACCACGTGCTGATCTCCGAGACCGACTCGGAGGTCGCGGCGCACCTGCTCGAGCTCCAGGTCGAGTCGGGGGTCGACCTGACGGTGGCGATGCAGCGCGTGTGCCAGCAGTTGGAGGGTGCCTTCACGCTCGTCGCGATCGACGCGCAGGACCCCGACCGGGTCGTCGCGGCGCGGCGCAACTCGCCCCTGGTCGTGGGCATCGGCGAGGGGGAGAACTTCCTCGGCTCCGACGTGGCGGCGTTCATCGAGCACACCCGCGAAGCCCTCGAGCTCGGTCAGGACCAGGTCGTCACGATCACCCGCGACGGCGTCTCCGTGACGGCCTTCGACGGCTCGCCCGCCGAGGGTCGGCGCTTCCACGTCGACTGGGACCTCTCGGCCGCCGAGAAGGACGGTCACGACTGGTTCATGCGCAAGGAGATCTTCGAGCAGCCGCGCGCCGTCGCCGACTCGCTGCTCGGTCGGCGTACGCGCTCGGGACAGCTGCAGCTCGACGAGATGCGCCTCTCCGACCAGGAGCTGCGCGACATCGACAAGATCATCATCATCGCGGCCGGCACATCGTTCTACGCCGGCATGGTCGCGAAGTACGCCATCGAGCACTGGTGTCGGATCCCCGTCGAGGTCGAGCTGAGCTCGGAGTTCCGCTACCGCGACCCGATCCTCGACTACTCCACGCTCGTGGTCGCGATCAGCCAGTCCGGCGAGACCGCCGACACGCTGCAGGCGATCCGGCACGCGCGCACCCAGCGCTCCAAGGTGCTCGCGATCTGCAACACCAACGGCTCGACGATCCCGCGCGAGTCCGACGCCGTCATCTACACCCACGCCGGGCCCGAGATCGGGGTCGCCTCCACCAAGGGCTTCCTCACCCAGCTGATCGCCTGCTACCTGCTCGCTCTCTACCTCGCGCAGGTCAAGGGCACGCGCTACGGCGACGAGATCACCCAGGTGATGGAGCAGCTCGAGGCGATGCCCGCCCACATCGAGACGGTGCTGGCCGGCTCGGAGGCGATCTACGACCTCGCGCGCGAGCACGTCGGGACGAGGTCGTTCCTGTTCCTGGGACGCCACGCCGGCTATCCCGTCGCCCTCGAGGGCGCGCTCAAGCTCAAGGAGCTGGCCTACCTGCACGCCGAGGGCTTCGCCGCCGGCGAGCTCAAGCACGGACCGATCGCCCTGGTCGAGGACGGCCTGCCGGTGCTGTGCGTCGTACCGCCCGAGGGGCGCGACCAGCTGCACGACAAGATGATCAGCGGCATCCAGGAGGTGCGCGCCCGTGGCGCCCGCACCATCTGCCTGGCCGAGGAGGGCGACACCTCCATCGAGCCGTACGCCGACGTGCTGATCCGGCTGCCGCGGGTGCCGGTGCTCCTGCAGCCGCTCGTCGCCGTCGTACCCCTCCAGCTCTTCGCCTGCGAGCTGGCCTCCGCGATGGGCCACGACGTCGACCAGCCCCGCAACCTGGCCAAGTCCGTCACGGTGGAGTGACGTGCCCGTCCTCGGGGTGGGCATCGACGTCTGCGACATCGAGCGCTTCGGCCTCTCGCTCGAGCGCACGCCGGGCCTGAGGCAGCGCCTCTTCACCCCGGCCGAGCAGACTCGCCCGCTCGCCTCCCTCGCGGCTCGTTTCGCGGCCAAGGAGGCGCTCGCCAAGGCGCTCGGTGCCCCGGTCGGCATGTCGTGGCAGGACGCCGAGGTCGTGTCGGAGTCGTCCGGCCGACCCGTGCTGGAGATGCGCGGCACCGTGCTCGCCCGGGCCCACGACCTCGGCGTGGCCACCGTGCACGTCTCGCTGTCCCACGACGCCGGCATCGCCTCGGCCGTGGTCGTCCTCGAGTCCTGAGCCGGCGCTCGTCCCGCTCCCCGTCGGGTGGTGTGCCTGGGGACGCGCTAGGCCGCGTCGCCAGGCACACGAC
>WLIH01000040.1 GCA_009702305.1 Actinomycetota bacterium
CGAGACCGTCGTCGGTGCGTCGGAGCGCGCGGTGCCGGAGATCGCGTGGTCCCCGCTCACGAGGCTGGGACTGGGCTCGGTGCTGCGCCGGCTGGCCGAGTCGGGGGAGCGATCGGTGCTGCACGGTCGCGATGGCCGCCGCCATGACGGGTCCCCGGTCAGGGTCGGGTCCGACTTCGTCGAGCTCGGCGAGAGCAGCGGGCGCACCGTGCTCGTCGCGTTCGCGGCACTGGCGGCCGTGCAGAGCCTGGATTGAGCCCGGATTGAGCGCCGGTCAGGTGGCGTCGGCGTCGTACGGCGGCATCTCGCCCTGGGCCAGGGGCTGCTGACCGGCCCTCGTCGACTCGGTCTCGTCGTCGGACGCCGTCTCCATCGCCTCGATGATGTGCTTGCGCACGATCTGGCGGGGATCGAGGTCGCGCAGTTCCAGGTCGGAGAACTCCGGGCCGAGCTCCTCGCGGAGCTCGTCGCGGGCGGCGTGGGCGAGGGCGCGCGCCTTCTTCGCCATCTGACCGGCCTGGCGCGCGAGATCGGGGAGACGATCGGGACCGAAGACCACCAGCGCGACGAACGCGATGACTGCGATCTCACCCAGACCGATACCGAACACGTTGAGACTCTAAGGCCTGGTGCCTAGAACTTGCTGCTCGGCGTGAGCCCGAGCTGCATGCCGACCAGACCACGTCCTCGTCCGGCGAGCCGTTCGGCGACCGCCGAGAGCACCACGGCGGCCGGAGCGGTGGGGTCGGAGTCGACGATCGGCTTGCCGGCGTCGCCACCCTCGCGCAGCGAGACGTCGAGCGGGATCTGGCCGAGCACCGGGACGTCGTAGCCGAAGCGCTCGGACAGGGTCGCGGCGACCCGGGCGCCGCCACCTGCCCCGAAGATCTCGAGGCGGTGCTCGGTGCCCTCCGGGGTGCAGTGCGGGCAGGGCAGGTAGCTCATGTTCTCGACCACGCCGACGACGCGCTGGTGCATCATCGAGGCCATCGTGCCGGCCCGCTCGGCCACCTCGGCCGCGGCCTCCTGGGGCGTGGTCACGACCACGACCTCGGCGCCGGGCAGGTGCTGCCCGAGCGAGATGGCGACGTCGCCGGTGCCGGGCGGCAGGTCGAGGAGCAGCACGTCCAGGTCGCCCCAGTAGACGTCGGCGAGCATCTGGACCAGGGCCCGGTCGAGCATCGGACCGCGCCAGGCGACGACCTGGTCACGACGCGGCTTGAGCATGCCGATCGAGATCACCGAGACGCCGCTGGGCGTCGGCACGGGCATGATCAGGTCCTCGACCTGGGTGGGGCGCGCGTCGGCGACACCGAGCATGGCGGGCACGGAGTGGCCGTAGATGTCGGCGTCGAGGACGCCGACCTTGAGGCCGGACGCGGCCATCGCGAGCGCGAGGTTGACGGTGACCGACGACTTGCCGACCCCGCCCTTGCCGCTGGCGATCGCGAAGACCTTGGTCAGCGAGCCCGGCTGGGCGAAGGGGATCTCGCGCTGCGCCTTGCCGTCGCTGAGCAGGTCCTTGAGACCGGCACGCTGCTCCGGCGTCATCACGCCGAGCTCGAGCTCGACGCCGGTGATGCCGGGGACGCGGCTCACGGCCGCCGTGACGTCGCGGTTGATGGTGTCCTTGAGCGGGCAGCCGGAGACCGTCAGCAGGACCACGATGTGGGCGACGCCGGCGTCATCGACCGAGACCGAGTCGACCATGCCGAGGTCGGTGATGGGGCGCTTGATCTCGGGGTCGTTGACGGTCGCGAGAGCGGCGTTGACCTGCTCGAGAACGGGAGTGCTCATGATCCCCGATCCTAAGCGGTGCCCGCAGATCCCCTGTCATCGGCCGCACGGGCGGACGGGCCGCCGCTCGGCTCGTCGGCGGCCTGCTGGCTGCGCTCGTCGAGATCGGCGAGCAGGGAGCGCAGCTCGGAGCGCAGGAAGTCGCGTGTCGCGACCTCGCCGACGGCCATCCGCAGCGATGCCACCTCGCGGGCGAGGAACTCCATGTCGGCGTGCGCCCGGGCGTTGGCCTGCCGGTCCTGCTCGGCGACCACCTTGTCGCGGATCTCCTGGCGGTTCTGCGCGAGCAGGATGAGGGGTGCGGCATACGACGCCTGCAGGCTGAGCATCAGGGTCAGGAAGATGAACGGGTAGTCGTCCCACCGGGCCGACTCCGGTGCCACGAGGTTCCACGCGACCCAGACGACGACGAAGAGCGTCATGTAGATCAGGAACTTCGCCGTGCCCATGAAGCGGGCGAACTGCTCGGCGAAGACCCCGAAGGCGTCGGCGTCGTACGACGGCCGGCGCACCAGGGCGCGGCGCGCCTCCTGGGGGGTGTCCAGGCGCCCCCGGCGCGGCTCAGCCACGGCGCACCCCGCGACGCTGGTCGGTCGAGCGGATCGCCTGGTCGCGCCAGTTCTCCGGGAGCATGTGGTCGAGCAGGTCGTCGACGCTCACGGCGCCGACCAGGTGCCCGTTGTCGTCGACGACCGGCGCGGCGACGAGGTTGTAGGTCGCCAGGTGGGCGGCCACCTGGTCGATCGTCGCCTCGGGGCGCAGCGGATCCATCGAGTCGTCGAGCGCCCCGGCCACCAGCGTCGAGGGCGGCTCGCGGAGCAGGCGCTGGATGTGGGCGACGCCGAGGAACTTGCCCGTGGGCGTCTCCAGGGGCGGTCGGCACACGTAGACCAGGGCGGCGAGGGCCGGCGTGAGGTCGGGGTTGCGGACGTGGGCCAGGGCGTCGGCGATGGTGGCATCAGGACCGAGGATGACCGGCTCCGGCGTCATCATGGCGCCGGCGGTGTCCTCGACGTACGACATCAGCCGGCGGACGTCCTCGGCCTCCTCGGGCTCCATCAGGTCGAGCAGCAGCTCCGCGGTCTCGGGCGGCAGCTCGGCGATCAGGTCGGCGGCGTCGTCGGGCGACATCTCCTCGAGCACGTCGGCGGCCCGCTCGTCCCCGAGGTGGCTGAGGATCTCGACCTGGTCCTCCTCGGGCATCTCCTCGAGCACCTCGGCGAGCCGCTCGTCGTCGAGCGCCGAGACCACGGCGGTGCGCCGCTCCGGAGGCAGATCGTGCAGCATGTTGGCCGCGTCGGCCGGTCGCATCTCGTTGAGGGCGGCGATCAGGTGGGTCGCGCCCTGGGTCTCCTCGCGACGGGTGAGGCCCTCGACCTCGCCCCACTCCACGACATAGGTCTGACCGCGCCTGCGCAGCGCCTTGGCCGGCTCCTGGATCGCGATCCGGCTGAGCAGCCAGTCGCGGTTGCGGGCCTGCTCCATCCCTACGTCGTAGACGGTCCCGCTCACGCCGCTCGTGGTGATCCGCACGGAGCGGTCGAGCATCTGACCGATCACCAGGGTCTCGGTCGAGCGCTGCTCGAAGCGGCGCATGTTCAGCAGGCCGGTCGTGTACACCTGACCGCTGTCGATATTGGTCACCCGGGTCATCGGCACGAAGATCCGGCGACGCCCGAACACCTCGACCACCAGGCCGAGCACCCGTGGCTGGCTGACCTCCGAGCGGATCGCCACCACCAGATCGCGCACCTTGCCGACCTGATCGCCCTGGGGGTCGAAGATCGGCAGCCCGACGAGGCGGGCCGCGTAGACGCGGGTGGGGGCGGAGCTCACAGGGCAACGCTAGCGTTGCTCTCATGCGACGAAGGTCTCCGACGGGCCGCGTCGTCCTGCATGTCGGCCTGACCAAGACCGGCACGACGTGGCTGCAAGGTCTCCTGGCCGCCCACCGCGACCCTCTCCGAGCCGCCGGGGTGCTCTATCCCTTCGTGCGGCCGGGTGCCATGTTCGAGGGGGCGGTCGAGGTGCGGGGCAGCGCCGACAAGTTCGGGCTGGACCCGATCCGGGTGGCCGGCACGTGGCAGGCGATCTGCGACCGGGCCCGCGAGTTCGTCGCCGAGCGGGGCCGGGTCGCCCTGATCAGCCACGAGGTGCTGGCGGGGGCGAGCCCCGAGCAGGTGGGGAGTGCGCTCGCTGCCCTCGACGGGCTCGAGGTGCACGTCGTGGTCACCGCACGAGACCTCGGACGCCAGTGTGTGGCGCACTGGCAGGAGCAGGTCAAGCTCGGCGACACCCGCAGCTTCGCCGACCTCACCCGCGACGAGCTCCTCGCGGACACCGGACGCGACCTCGGTCCGGACGCCGGCGGGGTGCGCCCGCACTTCTGGCACGCGCAGGACTTCGCCGACACGCTGGCCCGCTGGGGCGCCGGTCTGCCGCCCGAGCGCACCCACCTCGTCGTCTGCCCGGCTCCTGGCGCTGCGGCGGGGGAGCTGTGGACGCGCTTCGCGGCCGGCGCCGGGATCGACGCCAGGCTGGTCGACCCCGCCACGGCGGTCGCGGCGAACGCTTCGCTCGGAGCCGAGCAGATCGCGCTCCTGCGGGAGGTCAACCGGCTCGTCGGTGATCGGCTGCCCCGCGCGGAGCGCCAGCGCGTCGTCAAGCGGGAGTACGCCGAGCGCGAGCTCGCCGCCGTCGGCGCGCCCCCGCCGCGCGCCCCTGCCGCGCTCGCGCCGATGCTCGGCGACGTCACCGCGGCGTGGATGGCGGAGGTGATCGCAGCGGGCCGGCGAGTGCACGGCGATCCCGACGACCTGCGACCGGTCCTCGCCGGCCCTCACGAGCCGCCGCCGGACGTCGACCTGCCGGCCGGCGCGGACCCGGCCCGGGTCGCCGACGAGCTGGTCGGGCGCGGCCGGACGGCCGGTCCCTGAGGTCTATCCTCCGACCCATGCTCTTCACCGCCAGCACGGTCATGGACACCCTGGAGCACGTCCGTCGCCACGTCGAGGGCAACCTCGCCGGTGGGGTCGACCACGTCGTGGTGTTCCTCGACAAGCCCGAGGCCCCGGGGCAGGCCGAGGTGGCGGCGTACCTCGACGCGCAGCCGGCGGCGACCGGCGTCCGCGCCGGCGAGGACTGGTGGGCCGGTGAGCGTCCGGACGAGCTCAACATCCGCCAGTGCACCAACGCCAACCTCACCAAGCAGGTGCTGGCCGACCTCGGCCTGAGCGACTCCTGGCTGGTGCACCTCGACGGCGACGAAGTGGCGCGCGTGGACCGGTCGGCGCTCGGTGCGCTGCCGCGCAAGGCCGCGGCGATCAAGCTGGCCGTGCGCGAGGCCGTGAGTCGTGACGTGTGGCCCGGAGAGCCCGACCTCTTCAAGCGCGAGCTCGTCGAGGCCGACCTGCAGCTCCTGCACGGCCTCGGGCTCCTGGCCGAGCCGACCAACCAGGCCTACTTCCGCGGCCACGTGATGGGTAAGTCCGGCGTCCGGGTCGGGTCCGACGGCTGGCTGACGCTGCACAAGATCGTCCGCGAGGACGGAGGCGTCGTGCCGGGCACGGAGCACCAGTCATTCGAGCTCTTCCACTACGAGTCCTACTCCGCGGCGGAGTTCGTGAGGAAGTGGACCTCGATGGTCGCCTCGGGCCCGATGGCCAGCTATCGCCCCGACCGCCGCGGGGTCGCCCGCACCCTGCGCCAGCTCATCGAGCGCGGGCTCGAGCCGGCGGTGTTGCACGAGCAGCTGGTCCGCTACCACCGGCTCTTCATCCAGGAGGAGGCCGACGTCCTGCAGGGGCTCGGTGTCCTCGTGCGCGCCGATCCGCTGGCCCCGGTCGACGGGGGCGCGCCACGCGCGGCCGTGCCGGTGCAGGAGCTCGCAACCCGGCTGGAGGCCCACCGGCGCGAGCCGAAGGGCGGTTTCTTCCACGGGTCCTCGCCGCGGCGTCCGCAGGGAGACGGGACTGCGGCCGGTGCTGCGGCCGGGACCGGTCGCGGCCGACGCGGGTTGCGCAAGCCGGGCCGCGGCTGAGGCACGCGGGGCCGGTGAGGCTGCGGTGGTCGTGTAACGTTCGCGCCTGTCCAGCCATCACAGCCTTGGTCATGCCGGCGGCTCACCTGGCGACTGATCTGGTTTGCGAGGAGTCGTAGTGCATCTGCTCCGTGGCGCGGTCGCGTCGCTCGTCTGCTGTGCCGCCGTCCTGACGATGCAGCCCCCGATGGCCGACGCCTCCGACTCCGCGACGCCGACCTCGAGCCGCGGGCCGAGCACCTACATCGTGCGTGAGGGCGTGACCCTCAACTCGCCGTTGGGCACCTCCGAGACCAAGCGCGCCATCCTCGACAAGATCCTGGGCGCGATCCGGCACACCCGCCCCGGCGGCACGCTGAAGATCATGACCTGGAACTTCAACAGCCCCGAGGCGGTCACCGCCCTGCTGGGAGCCCAGGACCGCGGGGTCGTCGTGCGGGTGCTGATGGACGCGAACAACAACGACGAGGACACCGACAACCCTGTCTGGCGCCGCCTGCGAGCCGGGCTCAAGGCCAACAACCCGCGCAACGCGACGTTCGCCGAGAAGAGCGTCGCCAAGACGTGCCAGGGCTCGTGCCGCGGCGGCGGTGGCGCGTCGCACGCGAAGTTCTTCCTGTTCCCTCGGGTCGGCAACTTCGAGAAGGTCCTCATCCAGGGCTCCGCCAACCTCACCACGGCGGCCGCGGCCAACCAGTGGAACGAGATCTTCACCTACGTCGGCCGTGCCCAGATCTACGACTTCGCCGAGGCCGTCTTCGACGAGATGTGGCTCGACAAGCCGGTCCCGGGACCGTTCCGCTCCTTCGACAGCGGCAAGTACGGCTTGGTGTTCTCCCCTCTCAAGGGCTCCGACTACGTGCTCGACCCCGTCCAGGACACCCTCAACAAGGTGCGGTGCTACGGCGCGGTCGACGCCGGCAACGAGCGAGGTCGCACGATCGTGCGCAGCGCGCCCGACGTGATCCGCGGCCAGCGCGGGATGACAGCCGCTCGCCGCCTCAAGGAGCTGTGGGACGGCGGCTGCGACGTCCGCCTCGTCTACACGGTCATCGGCAAGGACGTGAAGCGCTACCTCAGCCAGCAGACCGGCCGCGGTCCGCTGCCGATGCGCCACCTCGTCCAGGACTTCAACGGCGACGGGGACTTCGACAACTACTTCCACCTCAAGGTGCTCACCGTCAACGGCGTGATCGGCAAGAACACGACCGCCTACTACGCGATCAACGGGTCGTCGAACACCTCCGACGGGTCGACGACGTCCGACGAGAACATCGGGACCTTCGAGAGCAAGCCGATCACGTTGCGCTACGAGGACTTCATCAACTACTGGTTCGACAACCCGCCGGCCGACGGCACCTCGAGCGAGCGACACGCCCCGGTCGCGGACCCCTACGTCAACGTCGACCTGGACTGAGGCAGCAGTGCCAGGCGCTGCACGGGTGACCGCGGTCGACCAGGACGGCGTGCGTGTGCTCGCCCTGGGACGCGACGTCGTGGTCGACGCCCTCTTCGACGGTCGACGCATCTGGTCGTTCTGGGTGCGACGTGACACCGGTCCGGCCCGTGCCCTGCGGCGGCGGGTGGACTGGCCGCGGGCGATGCGTCCGCACCTGCGCGGCACCAGCCAGGTCACGCTGCGCGAGCACGTCAGCGGTCGCACGCTCTGGGACGGCGAGATCGCGTTCGGCGACGAGTCGCGCCGGGTCACCTTCGTCGACCGGCAGGGCCAGGAGATCAGCCTCGACAAGTCGGACCGCTTCAGCCCCACGTTCTCGGTGCGCACCGAGGCCGACCTGGCGCCGCTGCTCGACGCCATGGGCGACCTCCTCGACCTCCTCGGACGCGAGGGAGTGGCGGCGTTCCCGGCGTACGGCACGCTCCTCGGGGCCGTGCGCGAGGGCCAGTTCCTGGGCCACGACTCCGATGCCGACCTGGGCTATGTCTCGGCGGCCAGCAACCCTGTCGACGTGGTCGTCGAGTCGTTCCGGCTGCAGCGCGCCGCAGCTCGGGCAGGGTTCGACACCTACCGCTACAGCGGCACCGCCTTCCGCGTGCGGGTCATCGAGAGCGACGGGACCGCCCGGGGTCTCGACGTCTTCGGGGGCTTCCTCGACCACGGCCGGCTCTACCTGATGGGGGAGGTCGGCGTCGACTTCCGCGACGACTGGATCCACCCCCTCGGCACCACGACCCTCGCCGGGCGCAGCTTCCCCGCCCCGGCCCGCCCGGAGAAGCTGCTCGAGGCGATGTACGGGCCTTCGTGGCGCGTGCCCGACCCGGCGTTCAAGTTCGAGACCTCCGCGCACACCCAGACCCTGCTCAACCAGTGGTTCCGCGGCACCAGCACCCACCGGCGCGAGTGGGAGCGGCGCGCAGCCCTGCGCCGTCGACGACCGGTGCCGGGCGGCGCGTCGAAGCTCGCCCGCACCGTGGCCCGCCGCGAGCCGGCGGGCACCCATGTGCTCGACATCGGAGCCGGTCGCGGGCGCGATGCCCTGTGGCTGGCGGGCAAAGGCCTGACGACCACGGCCTACGACTATGTGCCCGGCCAGTTGCGCCGCGCTGCCGAGACGGCCGCCGAGCGGTCGGTGCCGCTCGACGTCCGTGAGCTCAACCTCGACGAGTGGCGCTCGGTGCTCAGCGAGGGCGCCCGGCTCTCGCGGCTGCCCGGTCGGCGCGCGATCCTGGCCCGTCACGTCATGGACGCGACCGACGACTTCGGCCGTCGTTCGCTGGCCAGGCTCGGCTCGATGGCGCTGCGCGGCGGTGGCCGGATGTACGTCGAGACGTGGACCGGGGAGGGCGCCGGGGAGGACGGGTTGGTCCCGTTGCCGATCGCCCGGGTGCGTCGCGTGCTCGAGGCCCACGGAGCGAGGATCGTGTCCAGCAAGGAAGTGCCCCCCGGAGACCGGGGCAACACAGGCTCAGTCGGAAGGGTTGTGGCGCAATGGGAGTGAAGTGGACGTCGCGGGGTCGCACCAGCGAGCTGGAGGCCCGGGTGAAGATGCTGGAGGCCGACATGGCCGAGCTGCGCCGCCACCACCTGCGGCTGGCTGAGCTGGCCGATGTCGTGCAGGAGCTGCTGATCCCGATGGCCGACCAGGACCGGGAGCGCATCGACGCGGCGATCGCGTCGTTCCAGGCCAGCCTCTGATGGTGGGTCGTGCCTTCGTGCACGTCGGCCTGCCGAAGACGGCGACGACGTACCTGCAGACGATCCTGTGGTCCAACCGCGACGTGGTGGCCCGCCACGGTCTGCTGCTCCCGGGTCGGGAGCGACGCGACCACCTGTGGTCCTCGCGGGTGGTCCGAGAGGACGACGCGCGCAAGCCGCGCCCCGAGCGTGAGCACGAGGCGTGGCGGCGGGTCGTCGCCGACGCAGCCGCATGGTCGGGCGACGTGCTGCTCAGCCACGAGTTCTTCGCTGCCTGTTCGCCGCGGCAGGCCGCGGAGGTCGTGGCTGCCTTGGCGCCCGCCGAGGTGCACGTGCTCGTCACCGCGCGCGAGCCGCTGGGCCTCTTCACGGCCAGTTGGCAGGAGAGCCTGAAGAACCGCAGCACCACCCCGATCGAGGAGTACGGCACCGAGGAGTCGTCGAGCTCCCAGGTGATCTGGGACTGGCGCACGCTCGACCTGCGGCTCGTGCTGCAGCGCTGGTCCGAAGCGGTCCCCGCGGAGCGGATCCACGTGCTGCCGCTGGATCCTGGTGCCGCACGCGACGAGATCTGGCAGCGCTTCGCCTCGGTCGTCGCGGTGCCGGCCGACGCGGTGGACCTGGGGGAGTCGTTCCCCAACGAGTCCATGGGCGTCGTCGAGGCCGAGCTGCTCCGACGGGTCAACGAGCACCTGGGCTCCTTCCACTCCGCCTTCGACCGTGGCGTGTACATCCGCACCTTCCTCGCCGACGAGCGCCTGGTGCCGCGCGGCGGGGAGCGCTTCTGGCCGACGCCGGCGCAGGTCGAGCAGTGCCGCGAGCGCGGCGACCGGGCGGTGGCCTACCTCGCCGAGCACGCCTTCGATGTCGTGGGCGACGCCGACCTGCTGCGGGTGCCGGCCGAGCTGCCGGCCCGGCGTACGCCGGACACCGTCAGCGACGCCGAGCTGGTCGACGCGGCCGCCGAGCTGATCGCGACCCTGCTCGCCGACGTGCGCGAGCTGCGCGAGGCTGGAGGAGCGGGGAGCGGTGGAGGCGCTACTGCTGCGTCGCGGGGTCTGCCGGGACGTCCGCGGTGGCGGACACGAAGAAGTGGTCGCTGATCCTGCGGGCCGTGGCCGACTCGTCGAGCCAGTAGTCGCGGAAGGCCACCTGCGGTGAGCCGACCACCCAGTCGACCGGCATCCGGGCCGGCGGCGCACATCCGCCGGACGTGCTGCCCCCGACGGCGGCGACCATGCCGGTCGGCGGCAGGACCCGGCAGAAGAACGCGGCGCGGTCGTTCATGTCGCCCGTCATGAACACCGGCAGGCCGGTCGCCATCAGCTCGTTGGCCTTCGCGACCGCGGTGTTGTGCCCGGCGATGCGGGTGGCGGTGTTGCGCGGGTCGTGACCGGCGGAGACGTGCATGTTGACGACGTAGAACTCGCGACCGGTCGCCTTGTCGCGCAGCTTGAGCACCGTCTGCGGACGGGCTCGCGACATGAAGGTCACGGGGAACGACGTGCCCTCCACGAACTCGTAGAGCGCGGGGTCGTAGAGGATCGAGTTGTCGGTGTCGCCGGCGCCGAACTGGTAGCCCGGGTAGGCCTGGAAGCCGGTGGCACTGAGCAGACCGTTGAGCTGGTCCGGCTTGACCTCCTGCAGGCCG
>WLIH01000400.1 GCA_009702305.1 Actinomycetota bacterium
ACCTGGTCGGAGGTGGTGATCACCCGCGAGCTGGCCTGGAAGCCGCGCTGGGCGAGGATCAGGTTGGTGAACTCCGCCGCCAGGTCGACGTTCGACATCTCCAGCGAGCCGCCCAGCAGGGTGCCGCGGCTGCCGGCGCCGGCGACCCCGAGGTCGGCCGCGCCGGAGTTGGCCGACGCGCGGAACGACGTCTCGCCGACACGCTCGAGGCCCATCGGGTTGTTGAAGTCTGCGATCGCGATCTGCGCCATGTCGCGCTGGACCCCGTCGGAGAAGACACCGCGCAGCTTGCCGTCGGTGCCGAAGGAGTACGACGTGAGCTCGACACCGACGGGCACGGCCGGCAGCACGCCCGCGGTGTCGCGGGTGATGTCGATGAGCCCGCCCGTGGGCAGACCGGCGGCGTCGAGGGCGTAGCCCTGCACGCGGCCGCCCGAGGGGGTGACGAGAGTGCCGGTCTCGTCGAAGGTGAAGGCGCCGGCGCGGGTGTAGAGCTCCTCGCTGCCCATCTGGACGACGAACATGCCGTCGCCCTGGATCATCAGGTCCGTGTCGCGGCCGGTGGTCTGGGCGGAGCCCTGGCCGAGGTTGCTGACGATGCCGGCGACCTGGACGCCCAGGCCGACCTGCATCGGGTTGGTGCCGCCGCGGTTGCCGTTGGCGCCCGAGGCGCCGGTGAGCATCTGGCTCAGGGTGTCGCGGAAGACGGTGGTGCTGGCCTTGTAGCCGGTGGTGTTGGCGTTGGCGATGTTGTTGCCGGTCACGTCGAGCATGGTCTGGTTGACGCGCAGGCCGCTGATGCCGGCGAAGAGCGAACGAAGCATGGTGGTACCTCTCGGGACGACCGACCGGAGTCGGCAGCTGATGGATCAGGGATGTGGATCAGTGGCTGATCAGGTGCTGGCGGGCGCCACGGGCGCGGCAGGATCGGCCGCCGTGCCGTCGGTGACCGTCTGGACGAGCGCCAGCGGGACCTGCACCCCGTCGACGTCGAGCACGGGCCCGGTCGCGACGAAGCTGACCCCGTGGACGCTGCCGGACCCGGCGGTGCCGTCCTCGAGGGTGTAGGTGACCTGACGGCCGACGAGGCTGCTCGCCCCGAAGGCCATCTGGGCCCCGAGGACCAGTGCGGTCTGGTCGGCGACGTCCTGCATCTTCTCCAGGGACGTGAACTGCGCCGATTGCGAGAGGAACTCGCTGGTGTCGGCGGGGTTCATCGGGTCCTGGTAGCGCAGCTGGGCCACGAGGAGCTGCAGGAACATCTCCTTGTCGGGCGAGCTCGCGGTCGAGCTGGACGGCAGCAGTGCCTGCAGCCCGCTCGTGACGCTCTCGGTGGCCGGGACGGACACGGGTCCTCCTTCTACATGCTCACGTCGAGACCGGCGGTGCGGCCCGACGTACGCGGATCGGCGGTGCGCGACAGGAGCGTCGCCTCCCGCATGCCATCCCTGGCGATCGGCTCGAGGGGCGTCCCTGCCCCACGTCCTTGCTCTCGGCCCGCGGCGCTCTCGCGTCGTTCGCCGAAACTGGTGGAGCCCGCCTGCGGCTGGCTCGGGTCCTGCGGTGACGGCTCGCGTACGGCGGGGGCGGGCGCGGTCGCCAGCTCGCGCACGACGATCCGGGCCTCGGCGGTCGCTGCGTGCGACTCGAGCAGGCGGCGCAGCTCGGGGGCGCCCTGGAGCAGGGCGTCGTGCGCCTGCTCGTGGGCCGCGAGCCGCACCCGGACCGAGCCGTCGCGCACGGTCATCACGACCCGCACCTCGCCCAGCTCGCCGGGGTTGAGGTGCAGCGTCATCCGACTGGTGCCGTTGCCGCTCTGCACCAACCGGGTGACCTCGGGCACGACCCGGCCGTGCACCTGGGCGTTCACCTGGGTCGTGACCTGCTCGGGCGAGAGCCCGGCGGGGAGGCCGCCCGTCGGCGCACCCACCGGGGCCATCGCCGGTGGCGTGAGCGTCGGGTTCGACGGCGACGCCGCGGCGGTCGGGTCCGGGACGACCCCACGGAGCGGGGTGGGCTGCGGGGCGGAGTCGCCGAGCCGGTCCGTCGGCTCGCCCCGGAGCGGGGTGGGCATGGGACCCCGCTCGCCGAGACGACCTGACGCGACACCCCGGCTCGCGGTGGGTGGGGCTCCGGGCTCACCGAGACGGCCTGTCGTGCCGCCGTGTCGCTGTGCAGGGTCGAGGGGCTGGGCCAGGGTCCGGGCGAGGGCGGGCGCCGCCGGGATCCAGGCGGTCGGGAGCAGCGACGCCATCTCGTCGGGCGCCAAGGGGGCCGGCTCCTCGGCGGTCTGCTCGTCCTGCTGCCCGGTCGGCTCCTCTGCTCCGCTCGGCACCGTCACCGCGCTGAGCGCGCAGCCGGCGGTGCCGTCGACGGCCGCCGTCACGGGGGTCGCCGGGCCGGGCACCGGAGCCGTCGGGCCCGGAGCCACCGGCGCGGTGGGTGCGGTGGGTGCGGTGAGGCTGCCCACCAGGCTGTCGACGAGTGCCGGGAAGGCGCCGGGCGCCGTCGTGGAAGGGGCGGCACCCGTCTGGGTGGCCGCGGCAGTCGCGAGGTCGGGACTGATGGACATCGACGTCATGCCGCCTCCACGATCGCGAGCACCGAGCGGACGTACTTCTGGGTCTCGGGGTACGGCGGGATGCCGTCGTAGCGCAGCACGGCGCCGGGGCCGGCGTTGTAGCCGGCCAGCGCGTAGTCGACGCGACCGAAGCGGTCGAGCAGGTCGCGCAGCAGTCGCGCGGCACCGTCGACCGACTGGGCCGGGTCGAAGGGGTTGTCGACGCCGAGACCGGCTGCGGTGCCGGGCATCAGCTGCATCAGGCCCTGGGCGCCCGCGCCGCTGACGGCGCTCGGGTCGTAGCCGGACTCCTGCCGGGCGACCGCGGCGAGCAGCACCGGGTCGACGCCGTACTTCTGCGAGGCCTCGTTGAAGAGCTTGGCGTAGGGCACGCCCGCCACGGAGCTCGTCGTCGTCGCAGCGGTGGCCGAGACGGCACTGGTCTCCGGGAGCATCCGACGGATCGCGGTGGGCGTCTCGGTGATCTCGGCGATCCGGACGTCGAGGCCCGGGCGCGGCGCCTCGATCATCTGGTTGTCCCCGACGTAGATGCCGACGTGGTGCACCGGGGACCCGAAGGCCAGCACGTCGCCCGGCTGCGCGTTGGCGAGACCGTCGACCGGGGTGCCGGCGGTGGCCTGCTGGTAGGAGACGCGCGGCAGGTCGACGCCCAGGTTGTCGTAGACCAGCTGCACGAGTCCCGAGCAGTCCAGGCCCTTGGCGGGGTCGGTGCCGCCCCAGACGTAGGGCACGCCGAGGTACTTCTTGGCCTCGGTGACGACGTCCTCGCCGGTGGTGCCGGTGGTGCCGGCGGTCGCGGTGCGCGCACCGGTCGAGGAGTACGACGCCGCGTCGAGCTGGGAGGCGAAGGCTGTGGCGCCGGTGCTCGCCGGTGCGAGCAGCGCCAGCTGGGCCTGGATCTGGCTGATCCGCGAGGTGATCTCGGTGACGCTCATGAGGCCTGACCTCTCATCCACAGACGCCCGGCGACCTCGTCGAG
>WLIH01000401.1 GCA_009702305.1 Actinomycetota bacterium
ATGACCGACCTGGCCGGCATCCCGAAGGAGGTCGACGGTCCCCGCACGCGGGTCGACATGGGCGGTGCGGAGGCCGGCACCGCTGCGGCGGACGATGCCGCGGTCGAGCAGGCCCGCAAAGCAGCTGCCGAGGCGATCGCCGAGGCCGCCGACGCCTCGCGCACCGACCCGCCCGAGCCTGCCGCGCCCCCGGCACCGCCCGCCCCGTGATGGCCGGCGTCGTCACCGGGTGAGCCTGATCGAAGCTGCGGCGATCCTGCTGGCCGGGGTCGCCGCCGGCGGGCTCAACGTGGTCGTCGGCTCGGGCACGCTGATCACGTTTCCGACCCTGCTCGCATTCGGTGTGCCCCCGGTCGTCGCCAACGTCTCCAACAACATCGGGCTGGTGCCGGGATCGGTGGCCGGGGCGGTGGGCTACCGACGCGAGCTCGCGGGCCAGGGGCGACGTGCCGTGCGACTGGCGTCGGCGTCGCTGCTCGGCGGGATCGTCGGCGCGAGCCTGCTGATGGTGCTGCCCGAGGACGCGTTCGCCACGATCGTGCCGGGGCTGATCCTGCTCGGCGTCGTCCTGGTCCTCCTCCAGCCCCGCATCTCCCGACGCGTCCAGCACCGGAGATCCGAGCGCGGAGACACCCGGGCCGACGGCGCCTGGTGGGTCTGGCCGGGCGTGGTGGCCACCGGCGTGTACGGCGGGTACTTCGGCGCCGCCCAGGGCGTACTGCTGATGGGTCTGCTGGGGATCGGCATCGCCGAGGACCTGCAGCGCCTCAACGCCGTCAAGAACGTGCTCGCGGCGACCGTCAACGGGGTGGCCGGCCTGCTCTTCGTCGTCGTCGCCGACGTCGACTGGCTGATCGTGGCCCTGATCGGCATCGGATCCGTGCTCGGCGGGCTGATCGGCGCCCGCGTCGGTCGCCGGCTCCCACCGGTGGTCCTGCGCGGCATCATCGTCGTGGTCGGCACGATCGCCTGCCTCGCCATCCTGCTCACCTGAGGTGGATCAGGCCCGTCCGGGCGCCTGGCCGGCCGGCCGACCCGGGTGAGCCGACCGAGGCGGCGATTGGTCCCCAACCGCAACAATTCGTCGCCCTGACGTGCAGTTGGTGACCAATCGACGCCACCCGTCGAGAGCAGCCCGTCCCGCGACATCGAGGTCCACCGATTGGTCCCCAACCGCAACAATTCGTCGCCCGGACGTGCAGTTCGTGACCAATCGACGCCACCCGTCGAGAGCAGCCCGTCCCGCGACATCGAGGTCCACCGATTGGTCACCAACCGCAAGCCTCAACCCCCAGAACCTGCGGTTGGGGACCAATCAACGGGTCCCACGGACCTGCGAACTGCCTCAGGCAGCGGCTTTGGCCTGCTGGCGCGCGACCTTGCGGGAGACCTTGACGACCTTCTTGGCGGTGCGCAGGCCGAGCAGGCCGGCGATGACCGCTCCGCCGGCGACGGCGACGGCGGGCAGACCGGCCGCCTGCGGCACCTCCTTGCGCTGCACGGCCTGGTAGCCGGTGGTGGCGTCGGCGGCGTCGACGGCCATACCGATCAGCACCAGCGTGCGGCGGGCGCTGCCGCTGGTCAGCAGCGTCGCGGCACCGAGGGCGACCTCGCGCGTGCCGAACCACTGCGTGAGCAGCGAGGTGCTGGCAGGCGTGCCGCCGGTGATCTGGCGCGCCACGAGGTCGGGCTTGGCGAGCGCGGCGATGCCCAGGCCGATGCGGCCCAGCGAGAGACCGGTCACAGGGTTCATGGGCAGGACCCTACTGCGAGCGCCGTCCGGGCACACCCGTGTGCCGACAGTGGCAGGCTCGCAGCATGGAGCTGTACGACGTGATGCGCACGACCCCCGCCACCCGCGACTTCACCGGAGAACCGCTGCCCGACGACGTCCTGGTGCGGATCCTCGACCACGCGCGCTTCGCGCCGAGCGGAGGCAACCGTCAGGGGACCCGCATCGTCGCGGTCCGCGACCTGGCCACCCGCGAGCGGCTGGCGAGCCTCAACGAGCCGGCGGTGCGTCGCTACCTGGCGCAGCTGGGAGCGGGCGAGAGCCCGTGGAACCCGCTCTCACCGGCGGGCCCGAGCCCGGCTGAGATCGAGGCGACGGTGGTCGCCGACTCGTTCATCCGACCGGTGCTCACGGCGTCGGTCGTCCTTGTCTGCTGCGTCGACCTGGGCGTCGTGGCCGCGACCGACCAGGATCTGGACCGGATCGGAGTCGTGGCGGGAGCCTCGGTCTACCCACTGGTGTGGAACGTGCTGCTCGCCGCGCGCAACGAGGGCTTCGGCGGCACCATCACCACGATGGCCGTCGCCCAGGAGCCGGCCGTGCAGGAGCTCCTCGGGATCCCGGCCAGGTACGCCGTCGCCGCCGTCGTCCCGCTGGGGCGCCCCGAGCAGCGACCGACCAGGCTGACCCGCCGACCGGTCGGCGACCTCGCCACCTGGGAGCACTTCGACGGTCCGCCGATCGACGGCCCGCCGGGCGGCGCCGCTCAGCTCACGTAGGCGTCGTGCCAACGACCGAGCTCGGCATACGCCGTCGCCCGCGGCTCGGCGCGCGAGAGCATCACGTCGTGCACGGCGCCCGGGACAGCGACGTAGTGCACGTGCCGGCCGATCGCGGTGGCCCACCGCCGGATCTGCGGCACCTCGAGGACGATGTCGTGCTCGAACACCGCAGGACCCATCTCGTCGGGCCAGGCGGTCGCCCCGGAGGACAGCACGAGCACCGGGCAGCCGACGTCCAGGCCGCGGTGCAGGCGGAAGTGACCGTTGCGGACGGCGCGGAGCCAGCCCGCGTGCACGAGGTAGGACTGCAGCGGCTTGAGCTCGAGGTCGAAGTCCCACTCGCCCTCGAAGTCGCGGTGCAGGCTCCGGACGTACAGGCCGTTGACCTTGCGCGGGATGACCCGCATCGGCTGGCGCCGCCCGATCTCCTGGATGGCGCGGGTGCCGACGGTGCGCACCAGGGCGGAGCCCTGGAGATCGACCCACGGCGAGTTCAGCACCAGCCCGTCGAGCTGCGTCGGCTGCCGGTCATGGGCCCACAGCGAGGTGGTGAGGCCGCCGGTCGAGTGCGCCATGACCGTGACCCGGTCGTGGCCGTCGCGCTCGACGACGCGTGCCCACGATGCGTCGAGCTCCTCGTAGTACGTCGCCAGGTCCCCGACGTGGTGGGGGGTCTGGCCCGGACGCAGGGACCGACCGCACTTGCGCAGGTCGAGCGCGTAGAAGTCGTAGCCACGCGCCAGCCACCACTGCGCGAGCTCGACCTGGAAGAAGTAGTCGGCGAAGCCGTGCACGTAGAGGACCGCTCGCCGCGTCGGACCGCCGGATCGGTGGCTGACCAGGGTGGCGACGACCGGACCCTCGTCGTCCGGTGCGAGGTCGATGGTCTCGCACAGCCACGGCTCGCCCAGCAGATCGGTCACCTGATCCATGGCGTCATCCTCTCAACGCGCGGCGCGAGTCGCGCACCCGCATCGCGAGGGCGGGCTCGTTGCTGGTGACCAGCCACGCGCGCCCCGGCTTCATCCAGTACCTCAACGAC
>WLIH01000402.1 GCA_009702305.1 Actinomycetota bacterium
AGTTTCCGACGATGCCGGAAACTAGCGCCGACTGACCGGCGTCTGCGGGGAAACTAGCGCCGACTGACCTCTAGTCGGCTTCCTCGAGCGAGGTCCGCAGCTGCTCCAGGGTGCGGTTGAGCAAGCGGGACACGTGCATCTGCGAGACGCCGATCTCCTCGGCGATCTGCGACTGCGTCATGTTCTTGAAGAAGCGCAGCAGCAGGATCTTCTTCTCGCGGGCATCGAGCTTGTCGAGCAGCGGCTTGATGGATTCGCGGATCTCGACGTGCTCGAGGCCGGCGTCCTCGCTGCCGATCGCGTCGAGCATGCTGGCCGCGCCGTCGTCGGAGTCGTCGGAGGCGTCCAGCGAGAGCGTGGAGTAGGCGTTGCTCGACTCGATGCCCTCGACGATCTCCTCGACCGTGCAGCCGATCGCCTCGGCCAGCTCGCGCGGCGTGGGGGAGCGGCCCAGCGACTGGGTCAGCTCGGCGCTGGTCGCGCCGATCTGCATGCGCAGCTCCTGCAGACGGCGCGGCACCCGGATCGCCCAGCCCTTGTCGCGGAAGTAGCGCTTGATCTCGCCGATGATCGTCGGCGTCGCGTACGTCGAGAACTCCACGCCGCGGTCGGTGTCGAAGCGGTCGACGGACTTGATCAGGCCGATCGTGCCGACCTGGACGAGGTCCTCGAAGGGCTCGCCACGGTTGCGGAAACGCCGGGCGCAGTGCTCGACGAGGGGCAGGTGCAGGTGCACCAGGGCGTCGCGAGCGGCGTCGCGACTAGCGGCCGAGGCGGTCTCGTCGCGCAGGTCGACGAAGAGCTCTGCACTGCGACGGCGGGTCGCCTCGATGCCGGCGCGGCGGGCGTCGGTGCGCTCCTCGGGCGTCGGCCCGCTCGGCGGACCGGAGGTCGTCTGGCTCATGTCAGTGGGCGTCGAGGTGAGCAGCACGCATCGTGAGCGTCACGGCGTACTGCCCGTCGTCGGTCGCGATGGTGGCGCTCGAGGCGAGCGTCGTCAGCACCTGCCACGCGAAGCTGTCGAGATCGGGCGGGGAGGGGTGCACGGCGTCGACCGAGACGACGACGGTGAGCTCTCCGGGCTGCAGGAAGAAGCGGCTGACCAGCGACGAGCCGTCGTCGGCCTCGGGCAGCACGAGCGCGCTGGCCTCGCCGACGGCGATGCGCAGGTCCTCGATGTCGTCGATCGTGAAGTCGAGGCGGGCGGCGAGCCCTGCGGTCGTCGTGCGCAGCACCGACACGAACGCGCCGTCGGCCG
Source organism: Actinomycetota bacterium (assembly GCA_009702305.1). Taxonomy (GTDB): domain Bacteria; phylum Actinomycetota; class Actinomycetes; order Propionibacteriales; family Nocardioidaceae; genus Nocardioides. The sequence continues at coordinate 1,259 of WLIH01000402.1, forward strand.
GCAGTCTCAGCTCGACGTCGGGGTGCGCGGTGCTCGTGGAGTCGGAGACTGACATGGGCCGTCCTTCTGTTGATCGGGGTGCCGAGACCTTACGACGTCCACCGCCACGTCGGGCGGAGGGGAGGGTGTCGGCTCCTGGGGACTACCCCTGCAGCGGACACGCAAACGCCGCCCGACCGCGCGGTGGAAGCGCGCGGTCAGGCGGCGTCGGCAGGGACCGGAGGCTCAGGCCTTCTTGGTCTCCCAGAAGATCTCCGCGATCTCGTCGATCTTGGCGAGGAGCTTGTCGGCCACCTCGGCGTCGAGGCTGCCCTTGGTGCCCGAGGCTCCGGCGAGCTTGGTGGCCTCGTTGACCAGCGTGTGCAGCTGGGGGTACTTCTCGAAGTGCGGGGGCTTGAAGTAGTCGGTCCACAGCACCCACAGGTGGTGCTTGACGAGCTCGGAGCGCTGCTCCTTGATGAGCACCGCGCGGGTGTGGAAGTCGGGGTCGTCGCTGTCGGCCGCCTTGGCGATGACGGCCTTGATCGACTCGGCCTCGATGCGGGCCTGAGCGGGGTCGTAGACACCACAGGGCAGGTCGCAGTGGGCGGAAACCTCGAGGGTGGGGGCGAACAGTCGCGCGAACATGCTGGTCCTCTCGTCTTCGGTTGCTTCTGGCAGCGACACTACTCCGCGTGATGGGCACGGGATCAGTGGTCCCCCGCGGGTCGAGATGGGGGCCGAGATGGGGGTGGGCGCGGGTCAGCGGCGCCTCGATGAGCCCTGCTCTGCGTCCGGGCGACCGGCTGCTGGTGTCCTACCGTCGCCCGGCCCGCCCGGGCGACGTGGTGGTCGCCCGGCTCGCCGACGGCACGGTGGTCGTCAAACGGGCCGCCGAGCGTCGTCGTACGCCGACGGGGGGCCCGGGCTGGTGGCTGCTCAGCGACGACCCCGCCGTCGGCGTCGACTCCCGGCACCGCGGTGTCGTCGGCGAGCACGACGTGCTGGCCGTGGTCGTGGCGCGGGCGTGGCCGCGACCGGGACCGATCGCGCCCGCCGCGTGACGTATCGCATGTCGGGGCGACCCCCGGGGAGGGGTGGTCGCTGTGGAAGACTGCTCGGCACAGCACTCCGCCCGGTCTGGTTCCGCGACCCACCCTGTCGCGTCGAGCCGGGCCGCCTTCCGTCCTCGACGGCCCGCCGCCTGGAAAGTGTCCTCACCTGATGTCTGCCGCACCTGAGATCCCCACGACTCTCGGTCCCGCTCCCGTGCTCGACCACCCCCACCAGGGTGACCCGGTCTTCGACCTGCACGCCGGCGGCAAGATGGCGATCAACGCGACCGTCTCGCTCGACGGGCCCGGCGACCTGTCGCTCGCCTACACCCCTGGTGTGGCCCTGGTGTGCGAGGCGATCGCGGCCGACCCGAGCATGACCCAGCACTACACGTGGGTGCCCAACACCGTCGCCGTCATCAGCGACGGCACCGCGGTGCTCGGGCTGGGCGACATCGGTCCGGCCGCCGCGATGCCGGTGATGGAGGGCAAGGCCGTGCTGTTCAAGCAGTTCGGCGGCGTCGACGCCATCCCGATCTGCCTCGACACGACCGACACCGAGGAGATCATCGAGACCGTCGTGCGGCTCGCACCCAGCTTCGGTGGGATCAACCTCGAGGACATCTCGGCACCACGCTGCTTCGAGATCGAGGATCGGCTCAAGGGCCTGCTCGACATCCCCGTCTTCCACGACGACCAGCACGGCACCGCGGTGGTGGCGCTGGCGGCCCTCACCAACGCGCTCAAGCTGACCGGCCGCGACCCGGGCTCGACCCGGGTCGTCATCTCGGGCGCCGGCGCCGCGGGTGTCGCGGTCGCCAAGATCCTGCTCGAGGCCGGCATCACCGACCTCGCCGTCACCGACCGCAAGGGCGTGCTGCACTCTTCGCGCGGCGACCTCACCCCGGTCAAGCGCGCCCTGGCCGAGATGACGGCCGACAAGACCGGCCGCACCGGCAGCCTGGAGGACGTGCTCGTCGGAGCCGACGTCTACCTCGGTGTCTCCGGCGGCACCGTGCCGGAGGAGCACGTCGCCCGGATGGCGCCCGAGGCCATCATCTTCGGGCTCGCCAACCCCACGCCCGAGGTGCACCCCGACGTCGCTCGTCGACACGCTCGCGTCGTCGCGACCGGCCGCTCCGACTTCCCCAACCAGATCAACAACGTGCTGGCCTTCCCCGGCATCTTCCGCGGCGCCTTCGACGTGCACGCCACGGCGATCACCGAGGGCATGAAGCTCGCGGCGGCCGAGGCCCTC
>WLIH01000403.1 GCA_009702305.1 Actinomycetota bacterium
GGTCCGAGGCCGAACCGCTCGGAGAGGAACTGCCCGGGCCAGGCGATCTTGACCTGCGTGACGTTGACCGCCTGCGGGTCGCCGGACGTGCCCGAGGTGAAGATGAGCATCATCAAGGTGTCGGGGCCGACCTCGACCTCCGGCACGACCGCCTCGCGGTGGGTCTCGAGCAGGCCGGCCCACTCCGGGGAGTCGACGAGCACGACCGGCACCTCCACGGCGTCCAGCAGCTCTGCGTGGGCTGCGTCCGTGATCACGACCTGCGTGTCGGAGCGTCGCACGTCGGCGGCGAGGGCCTCGCCGCGACGCGTGGGGTTCAGCCCGACCACGACCAGCCCGCCGAGCGCAGCGGCCCCGAGCGCGAAGGAGAACTCGGGGACGTTGTCCAGCAGCACGCCCACGTGCGGCGGCCGGGCCTCGTCGAGCAGGCTGCCCAGCACAGCAGCGCGCACCACGGACTCGTGCACGACCTCCGCCCAGGTCCAGGACTCGTCCTCGAACAGTAGCCCGGGAGCCGGGTCGTCGGCGCGCGCCAGCAGCTGGCCGCGCACCGTCGGCATCGTCGGTGCCGACATCAGGCGGGCTCTGCCGCGAGTGCCTTCCCGATGCTCAGCGCCTGCTCGGTGGCGCCGCCGAAGGAGAACTCGAAGCGCTTCGCCGTCGTGAAGTAGCGGTGCACCTCGCCGTCGAGGTCGATCCCGACGCCGCCGTGGACGTGCACGGCGGTGTGGGCCAGGCGGTGGGCGGCGTCGGCAGCCCAGAGCTTCGCGATGGCGACCTCGGTCTCGGCCGGCAGTCCCTCGTGGAGGCGCCACGCGGCGCTCCACAGCATCAGGCGCTGGCCGAGGGTGTCGATGAACCCGTCGGCCAGGCGCTGCGACACGGCCTGGAAGGTGCCGATGGGTCGCCCGAACTGGTGCCGGGTCTTGGCGTACTCGGCGGTCACCTTGAGTGCACCTTCGGTGATGCCGAGCAGCTCGGCCGCGGAAGCGACGGTGAGCAGCTGCCCGAGGGCGGAGGCGGCCTCGCCGTCGAGCGCGCCGACCAGAGCACCTCCGGCGCCGTCGAGCTCGAGTCGCACGACGGTGTCGCCGTCGCTGGTCCGCTGCGCGATCGCGGTGACACCGGGCGCACGGGCCTCGACGAGGAAGACGCCGACGCCGTCAGCAGCGGTGGCCGTGACCAGGAAGGCGTCCGCAGCCGCGCCGGCCCGCACGATCGCCTTGGTCCCGGACAGGGAGTACGCCGACCCCGAGGCCGTCGCCGTCACCACCGGGCGCTGCGGCAGGTGCGAGCGCTCCTCGGCCACCGCGGCGGTCAGCAGCGTCGCGCCGGTCGCGGCGCCGGGCAGCCACGCGGCCTGGAGCTCGGGGGTGGCGTGCTGCGCGAGCAGTAGACCCGCGGCACCGTGCACCGCGAGGGGCACCGGAGCCAGGGTCCGGCCGACCTCGACCAGCACCCGGCTGAGCTCGATGAGGCCGAGCCCGGCGCCGTCGTAGGCCTCCGGGACGGCCAGTGAGAGCAGGCCGGCCTCGCCCAGGTCGCGCCACAGGTCGCGGTCGAACCGGTCGCCCGCGGCCTCGACGGCCTTGTGGCGGGCGGTCGTGACGCGGTCTCCGAGGATCTTGGCGGCCAGCTCGGCCGCGTCGTCCTGCTCGGCGGTGAAGGAGAAATCCATCAGTCCATGTCCTCTGTCTGGTCCGGTCAGCGCTTCGCGGCCGGCAGGCCGAGCGCGACGTAGCCGATGATGTCGCGCTGGATCTCGTTGGTGCCGCCGCCGAAGGTCATCACGAGCGCGCTGCGGTGGAAGCGCTCGAGACGACCGGCGAGCACCGCACCCGGCGATGCGCCGGTGATGCCTGCGTGCGGGCCGACGATCTCCATCAGCGAGCGGTAGACCTCGGTCGCGAGCTCCGAGCCGTAGATCTTGGTGGCCGAGGCCTCGGCGGGCGAGAGGTCCACGCCGCGGTCGGCGTCGGAGGCGAGCTTCCAGTTGAGCTGGGTCAGCATCTCGACACGGGCGTGCGCGCGACCGAGCGCGATCTGCACCCACTCGGTGTCGATGACGCGCTGGCCGTCGGGGTTCTTGGTCTCCTGGGCCCACTCGCGCACCTGCTTGAGCGACTGGGTCAGCGGCGCCGACGAGGTGAGCGCGACGCGCTCGTGGTTGAGCTGGTTGGTCATCAGCGACCAGCCACCGTTGAGCTCGCCGACGAGGTTCTCCGCCGGGACGCGCACGTCCTCGTAGTAGGTCGCGCTCGTGCCGACGCCGGCGACCGTGTGGACCGGGGTGTACGAGAAGCCCTTCGAGTCGGCGGGCACCAGGATCATCGAGAGACCCTTGTGGCGCGGCAGGTCGGGATCGGTGCGCACGGCCAGCCACAGCCAGTCGGCGTACTGGATCAGCGAGGTCCACATCTTCTGGCCGTTGATCACCCACTCGTCGCCCTCGCGGGTCGCGCGGGTGGTGAGCGAGGCCAGGTCGGTGCCTGAGCCGGGCTCGGAGTAGCCGATGGAGAAGTGCAGCTCGCCCGCCAGGATCTTCGGGAGGAAGAATTCCTTCTGGGCGTCGGTGCCGTAGCGCATGATCGTCGGGCCGACGGTGTTGAGCGTCAGGTAGGGGATCGGCACGCCGAAGTCGGCCGCGATGTCGGTGAAGATCAGCTGGTCGACCATCGAGCGCGCCTGGCCGCCGTACTCCTTCGGCCAGCCGATGCCGAGCCAGCCGTCGGTGCCGAGCTGGCGGATAACGGACTTGTAGACACCCGCCTCGCCGAACTCGCCGGTGGCCGCGGACAGTCCGGCCCGGACCTCGGGCGTGACCAGGGCGCCGAAGTACTCGCGCAGCTCCTCACGCAGTCGCAGCTGCTCGGGCTCGAGGGCCAGGTGCATCGAAGGCTCCATTCCGGCACAGTGATGGGACACGGTGATCGTGGGTGTGTGGCTGGTGCCACAGACGCAAAAACTATAACCTGTTCTTGTTTTGGTCCACAGGTCCGCAGCAGCGGATCCTCGGACCGACCCGATGACATCGGCACAGACGTGGAGGAGCGGCCATGAGCGACAGCGCTGGAAGCGTGCGGACCCTCGACCGGGGCAGGCCGCCGGAGCGGTTCGCCCGGGGATGGCACTGCCTGGGACTCGCGGAGACCTTCCGAGACGGCGCGCCGCACGCGATCGAGGCCTTCGGCGGCAAGCTGGTGGTGTGGGCCGACAGCTCGGGCGACCTGCAGGTGCTCGACGCGTACTGCCGTCACATGGGCGGCGACCTCACGCAGGGCACCGTCAAGGGCGACGAGATCGCCTGCCCCTTCCACGACTGGCGCTGGGGCGGCGACGGCAAGTGCAAGGCCATCCCGTACGCCCGCCGCGTGCCGCTGCGCGCCCGCACCCAGAAGTACCCCACCGCGATCGTCAACGACCAGCTGCTGATCTGGCACGACGCCGAGGGCGGCGCCGCCGACCACGACATCCTGCCGCCGCAGCTGCCCGGCGTGGGCACCAGTGAGTACACCAACTGGACCTGGGAGACCAC
>WLIH01000404.1 GCA_009702305.1 Actinomycetota bacterium
GCGCACGGCACCGAGCACGTGCCCGCCGAAGGCCCGGCGATCCTGGCCAGCAACCACCTCTCCTACGCCGACTGGCTCTTCATGCCGCTCACGCTGCCGCGCCGGGTCACCTTCGTCGCGAAGGCCGAGTACTTCACGAGCCCCGGCATCCGCGGCTGGCTCAAGAAGACGTTCTTCTCCGGCTCCGGCCAGGTGCCGATCGACCGTTCGGGAGCCGACGCCGCGGCCGGCGCCCTGCTGTCGGCCAAGCGCGTGCTCGGCGAGGGCGGCCTGTTCGGCATCTACCCCGAGGGCACCCGCTCCCACGACGGCCGGCTCTACCGCGGCAAGACCGGGGTGGCTCGGCTCGCGCTGGAGACCAAGGCCCCGGTGATCCCGGTCGCGGTGGTCGGCACCGACGTCGTGGCCCCTCCGGGCAAGACCTTCGGCAGCTTCACCCGACCGGTGGTGCGCTTCGGGGAGCCGCTGGACTTCTCCCGCTACGAGGGCATGGAGAACGACCGCTACATCCTGCGCTCGATCACCGACGAGATCATGTACGAGATCATGCGGCTCTCGGGCCAGGAGTACGTCGACATGTACGCCACCCGCGCCAAGGCCGAGACCAAGAAGGCCGAGGTCGGCGCCCCGCCGACCCCCGAGCCGACCGACGAGCAGCAGAAGGCGTCCTGACGCCGTACGGCGCCGGGTCGTGACGCGGTGACCATCCACAGCACGCACCCCTTCGCGGACGCCGAGCCCGACCAGGTGCGTCGGCTGCGCGGCCGTCTCGGCGGCGCGGTGTCGCTGTGGACCGCCGGCACGCCGCAGGACCGGTCGGGGCTGACGGTCTCGTCGTTGATGGTGGGCAACGGACCGGAGCCGGTCGTCCTCGGCCTGCTCGACCCGGACGCCGACCTCACCGATGCCCTGCGCGCGACCGGGCGCGGTGTCGTGCAGCTGCTCGGGTGGGCCGACCGCCACCTGGCCGACGCCTTCGCCGGCACGGTGCCGGCGCCTGGCGGGCCCTTCCGGCTGGGCGACTTCGAGCAGACGACGTGGGGTCCGCGGTTGGTCGGCTCCTCGACCTGGGCGGGTGTCGAGCTCGTCGAGGAGCGCGAGTGCGGCTGGTCGACCCTGGTCACCTGCCGGCTCGACGAGGTCGTCGTCGGCGAGCCCGGTCAGGGGCTCGGGCACCACCGCGGTCGCTACCACGTGCTGGGCGGCTGACGCCGGAGCGTCGATGGCCTCTGCCAGAATCGGCGGATGCCGGACCTGCTCGCGATCGCCGACGAGCTCTACGCCCTGCCGTTGGCCGACTTCACCCCCGCGCGCGACGCCCGGGCCAAGGAGCTGAAGGGCACCGACCTCGCGGCCCCCGTGAAGGGACTGCGCAAGCCGTCGACCGGTGCTTGGGTGGTCAACCTGCTCGTGCGCCACGAGAGCGAGCAGGTCGACCAGGTGCTCACCCTCGGCGAAGCCCTGCGGGAGGCCCAGGCCTCGATGTCGGCCGACGAGCTGCGCACCCTCACCAAGCAGCGCCGGCAGCTCACGGCAGCGGTGACCACCCGCGCCCGGTCGGTGGCCGCCGACCACGGTCAGCGGGTGACGGAGGCCGTGGCCGACCAGGTGCAGGCGACGCTGACCGCGGCGATGGTCGATGCCGAGTGCGCCCGAGCCGTGCGCAGCGGCCTGCTCGTGGCGACGCTGGCGAGCACGGGCGTCGACCGTGTCGAGGTCGCGGCGGCGCTCGCCCTGCCCGCCGCGCTCGGGTACGCCGCCACGGCCAGGACCGCCGAGCCGCCCCCGCGACCCGAGCTGCACGTCGTGCCGGACCCGGAGGCGCACGAGAAGGCGCTGGCCGCCGCCCGCAGCGCCCTCGAGGACGCCGACGCCGAGCTCGACGACGCCCGGTCGGCGTACGACGAGGCGCACGGCGAGGTGACCACGCTTGAAGCCCGCGCGCTGCAGGTGCAGGGCGAGATCGACGAGCTGCGCCGCCGGTTGGCCGAGCTCGAGTCCACCGCCGAGCAGATCGACGACGACCTCGGCGACGCCGAGGATGCCCGCAGCGAGGCGCAGGTCGTGCTCGACGAGGCCCAGCAGGAGCGCGACCGAGCATCCGCCGCCCTCGACCGGGTGGCGCCGCCGAGATAGTCCGACACCAGGGCGCCCCTGATGGCCGGCCCGAAGGGCGCTCTTGTGTCGGACTATCCCGGCTATCCCGGCTATCCCGGCTATCCCGGCTATTCCGGCGGCGCGGCCCAGCCCTTGGAGCGCTCGACGGCGTCGATCCAGCGGGCGTGGGCGGCGTCGGCGCCGGTGCGGTCGGCCGCCGGTGCGAACGATCGGTCCAGCTGCCAGGTCGCGCGCAGGTCGTCGGTGGAGTCCCAGACCCCGGTGCCGAGGCCGGCGAGGAACGCCGCCCCGAGCGCCGTGGTCTCGACCAGGCGCGGCCGCTCGACCGGCACGCCGATCTGGTCGGCCTGGATCTGGCAGAGCAGGTCGTTGGCCGACGCGCCGCCGTCGACCTTGAGCGCCGAGCGGGCGGGCATCGTCTCGAGCACGTCACGGACCTCGAACGCGATCGCCTCGAGGGTGGCTCGCACGATGTGACCGCGGGTCGTGCCGCGGGTCAGACCGATGATCAGGCCGCGGGCGTGCGGGTCCCAGTGCGGGGCGCCCAGACCGGTCAGGGCCGGCACGAAGACGACGCCCTCGGTGTCGGGCACCGTGGCGGCGATGGCGGCCGTCTCCGCCGCCGAGCCCACGATCTGCAGGCCGTCGCGCAGCCACTGGACCGCGGCGCCGGTCACGAAGATCGCGCCCTCCAGGGCGTAGGTCAGCTCACCCGACGGCGAGCGCCACGCGGCTGTGGAGAGCAACCCCGCCTCGGAGCGCTCCAGGGTCGTGCCGGTGTTGGTGAGGATGAACGACCCCGTGCCGTAGGTGCACTTGGAGTCGCCCGGCTCGAAGCAGGTCTGTCCGAAGAGCGCCGACTGCTGATCGCCGGCCAGGCCGGCGATCGGCAGTGACAGGTCGAGGAAGGTGCGCGGATCGGTGGTCGCGATCTCGCCCCAGTTGGGCACGAGGTCGGGGAGGGCATCGCGCGGCACCCCGAAGAGCGAGCACAGCTCGTCCGACCAGTCGCCGGCCTCCAGGTCGAAGAGCAGCGTGCGGCTCGCGTTGGACACGTCGGTGACGTGCCAGGTGCCGCGGGTCATCCGGGCGATGAGGTAGGAGTCGACGGTGCCGACGGCGTACCGGCCCGACTCGACGAGTGCCCACGTGTGCGGCTCGTGCTCGGCCAGCCAGGCCAGCTTGGTCCCGGAGAAGTAGGGATCGAGGCGGAGACCGGTGAGCTCGGCGACGCGCTCTTCGTGGCCCGCATCCCTGAGCCGGGTGCAGATGTCGGCGGTACGACGGTCCTGCCAGACGATCGCGCGTCGCGGCGAGCCGAGGGTCTCGCGGTCCCAGAGCACGATCGTCTCGCGCTGGTTGGTGATGCCGATGCCGCGCAGCTGCGAGCGGTCGACCTTGGCGAGCACGTCGCGC
>WLIH01000405.1 GCA_009702305.1 Actinomycetota bacterium
CTGCCAGGTGGCCGCCAACGCCATCGGGATCGGCATCGCCGTCGCCTGTCCCTGGCGAACGCCGACGGGACCGTCGGAGAAGTACACCCGGCGCAGGCCGAGGCGCTCGATGGCGAAGGTGGCGCCGGTGTGCGGGGAGGCGCCCGTGCCGTCGCCGCCGACCAGGGTGATCTCCTCCTCCAGCGTCATCGCCTGCTGGAACAGCGCGGCCCGCCGGTCGGGGGACAGGCTGCGGTCGCACCACGGGTGGCTGCTCTCGTGCGGACACGGGCGCTCGGCACGCTGCGCGGACGGCGCGGACGCCGAGCCGCTCGCCGGATCGAGGCTCGCGGTCAGCGGCAGGGCGATCAGCAGGGCGATCAGCAGGGCGAGGGTGGTCGCGAGGACGCCGGGGCGGAGGGGGACGCGCATGGTGATGCACGTTACACGATTTCGATACCCACGGTATCGAGTGACCTTCGTCGCGGCCCGGCTGTTCCGCTGGGAGTGCGCCTGGTCCAGACTGCCGCCGTGACGTTGCTGCTGCAGACGCCCCGCGCGTGGGTCCGACGCGTGCTCGCCGGCCCACTCGGCCTGCCCAGCCCGCTGGTCGGTCGGACCGTGCTCGTGACCGGCGCGTCCTCGGGCATCGGCGAGCACACGGCGTACGCCGCTGCGCGCGCGGGCGCGCACGTGCTGCTGGTCGCGCGGCGGGCCGAGGAGCTCGACCGGGTCCGCGCGAGCATCGAGGCCGAGGGCGGGCGTGCCACGGCCTATCCCTGCGACCTCACCGACGGCGACGCGATCGACGCCCTCGTCACGACGCTGCTCGAGGAGCACACGGCCGTCGACTACCTGGTCAACAACGCCGGGCGCTCGATCCGGCGCTCGCTGCACCTGAGCTACGACCGCTTCCACGACGTGGAGCGCACGATGGCGATCAACTACTTCGGCCCGGTGCGGCTGACGATGGGGCTGCTGCCGGCCATGCGCGCCCAGCGCTTCGGTGCCGTCGTCAACATCGTCACGTGGGGTGTGCAGGTGAAGGCCCCCAAGTTCAGCGCCTACATCGCCTCCAAGACCGCATTGGACAGCTGGAGCCGGATCGCGGGACGCGAGGCCTACGGCGACAACGTCACCTTCACCAACATGCGCTTCTCGTTGGTCCGCACGCCGATGATCGCGCCGACCGAGGCCTACGCCTCGCTGCCCGGCGAGACGCCCGAGCAGGCCGGCGCTCGGGTGGTGCGCGCCCTCGAGGACCGCCCGCTCACGGTCGACAACGTCTACGGCCGGGTCTCGGGCGTGCTCAACGTCGCCCTCCCGCGAGCCAGCGACGCGCTCTTCCACCGACTCGACCGGCGGATGCCGGACTCGAAGGCGGCCCGCGGGCGCGAGTGAGCGCTCAGGCCCCGGTCGGTCCCATCACCTTGAAGACCGCGCCACTCGGGTCGGCCAGCTCGGCCAGCCTCCCGACCGGCGTGTCCTCGGCAGCGGCGAGCACGCTGCCGCCGCCGGCCACCGCGGCCGCGACCGTCGCGTCGGTGTCGGCCACCTCGACGTACACGCTCCAGGCCGAGTTGCTGGCGAAGCGCGAGGCGTCCATGACGCCGGCGAGCGCGAGGTCGTCCTTGCCCAGCGTGGTGTAGCGGAACTCGTCGGTGTCGCTCATCGGGTGGGTCGACCAGCCGAAGACGTTCTCGTAGAACGGCACGGCGGCGGCGAAGTCGGTGCTCAGCACCTCGAACCAGCCCGGCGCGCCGACCGCGCCGCGCACGGCGAAGCCGGTCATCGAGTCCGGCTGCCAGATGCCGATCCGGGCTCCCGCAGGGTCGATGACGAACGCCATATGGCCGAGGGTGCCGACCTGCATCGGCTCGATCTCGATCTGGCCGCCGTTGGCCTCGGCCATCCCCACGGTCGCCTCGACGTCGTTGCTCTCGAGGTAGACCGACCACGAGTTCACCCCGCCGGTCGTCCCGTCGTTGAGCATGCAGCCGGCCACCGGCTCGCCCGCGCGGTGGAAGGTGACGTAGCCGCCGTACTCCGGACCGGCGGTCTCGGCGCTCCATCCGAACAGGTCGGCGTAGAAGCGCTGCGCGCCGGCCGGGTCGGAGGTGTACAGCTCGATCCAGATCGGGGCGCCGGGCACCGTCGTGAGGCTCATGTCGCGAGCCTAGGGCTCAGCTGGCCTTCTTGGCGGCGGTCTTCTTCTTGGGCTCCGCCTTCGCCGAGGCCTTCTTCGCCGGCGCCTTCTTCGCGGTCTTCTTGGCGGCGGCCTTCTTCGCCGGGGCCTTCGTCGACGCCGCGCTGGCGGTGTCCTCGCCGCGCGCGCTCTTGGCGGCGTCGACGGAGCGCTGCAGCGCGGCCAGCAGGTCGACGACCTCGCCGGAGGACTTCGTCGAGGTGGCGGTGCGCTGGATCTCGCCGCCCTCGATCTTCGCCTTCACCAGCGACTCGACCGCGCCGGCGTAGTCGTCCTCGAAGTCGGCCGGGTCGAAGTCGCCGGCCAGGGTCTCCACCAGCATGTTGGCCATCGTGACCTCGGCGTCCTTGATCTCGCCGGGCTCGACCGAGAAGTCGGGGGTGCGGATCTCGTCGGGCCACATCATCGTCTGCAGCACGATCACGTCGTCGCGCACCCGCAGCACCGCCACGCTGGTGCGCTGGCGCAGCGCCACGGTCACGACCGCCATCCGGTCGGCGTCGAGCAGGGCCTGGCGCAGCAGGGCGTACGGCTTGGCGCCGGTCTTCTCCGGCTCGAGGTAGTAGGACTTCTCGAAGAGCATCGGGTCGATCTGGTCGCTCGGCACGAACTTCTCGACCGCGATCTCGCGCGAGGACGTCGAGGGCAGCTCGGCCATGTCGTCGTCGGTGAGGATGACCATCTCGCCGTCCTCGGTCTCGTAGCCCTTCGCGATGTCGGCGTAGGCCACCTCCTCGCCGTCGATCGAGCAGATCCGCTGGTACTTGATCCGGCCGCCGTCGCTGGCGTGCACCTGGCGGAACGACACGTCGTGGGACTCGGTCGCCGAGTAGAGCTTGACCGGGACGCTCACCAGGCCGAACGACACGCTGCCTTTCCAGATTGCTCGCATGCCCCAAGGATGGACCCATGCTCCCCATGCTCGCCACCAAGGCCCCGCAGGTGCCGGTCGGCGAGGCCTGGACCCATGAGGTGAAGTGGGACGGCGTGCGGGCCCTGACCGACGTGACGGCGCAGCGGGTGCGGATGTCGAGCCGCAACGACAACGCGATCACGATCGCCTGGCCCGAGCTGCACGTGGCGCCGCTGGGCGAGCGCGACCTGCTCGTCGACGGCGAGATCATCGCGCTCAACGACCGCGGGCTGCCCGACTTCCGGGTCCTCCAGGACCGCATGCACGTGCGCTCGGCGGCGACCGCCGCCCGCCAGGCCGCGGCGCGACCCGCGATCTACATGGTCTTCGACCTGCTGCGGCTCGACGGGCGCGACCTGACCGGTCTCCCGCTCGACGAGCGCCGCGCCGAGCTCGCCGGGCTCGGTCTCGACGGCTCCTGGC
>WLIH01000406.1 GCA_009702305.1 Actinomycetota bacterium
GACGACCCGACGCTGGGGGGCCGCCTCCCGCTGCGCCGCGCTGGCCGACGATCCCAGCCGGAGCTCCACCTCGCGGCGCAGGTGCAGCACGGCCTCGTCGTGGCGTCCGAGCTCGAGCGCCTGATCCGCGGCGGCCTCGAGAGCGTCGACTGCGCGGGGGCCCGCGCCGGCGAGGTAGAGATGTCGCGCGAGGAAACCCGCTTGCTCCTCGGCGGCGATCAGGGGATGGCACGAGTCGGCGGCCGCGAGATGCAGGGTACGGCGACGGGCCCGGGTCGTGCGCATGTAGGCGGTGTTCTGCACGACGGCGTGCACGAATCGTCCGCCGTCGAGGATCCGCGCGGCGCGCAGTCCGTCGATGGCCGCACCGATCTCCTGGTGCGGCAGGGCCAGGCGTATCGAGACGGCCGAGATCAGATCCGCGCTCACCGGGGCGCCGAGGACTGCGGCGATGGTCAGGACGCGCTCCTCGGCGTTGGGCAGGGCGTCGATGCGAGCACCGATCAGGCCCTCCAACGAGTTGGGCACCAGGTCGAGAGCGCCGCCTTCGAGAGCCGATGCGCTCGCGACCAGGACCTCCCCGTCGAGCTTCTCGACCAGACCGCGCTCGCGCATGGCCAACGCCAGTTCGGCGACGTAGAGCGGGTTCCCTCCACACCGTCGGACGATGTCGTGCACGAGGACCGTGGGAGGGTCGCCTTCGAGCAGGTCGGAGACCAGGGCCGCGACGTCGTCGGCGACGAGCGGTTGCAGGTCGAGCGCGTCCACGGTGGCGGTCAATGACAGTGGTTCGCGCGAGCTCGCGAGCACGGTGACCGACGAAGGCAGCATGTGCAGCAGGTCGTCCAAGAGATCCAACGACGCCTGGTCGGCCCAGTGCAGGTCTTCCAGCACCACCACGACCGGCGCCAGGGACGCGAGCGTGGAGGCGACGTCGCGCGCGACCAGATCGCGACGTTGCGCCGGGGGAAGCGCAGCGAGCGCTGCGTCGGGGTCGCCTCGAAGGACGCGCAGTCCGTCGCTGCCCGACGACACCCCGGCGAGAGCTCCGACCCACGGTCGAAACGACGTCGTCGAGTCGTGGGGGGCGCACCCGCCCTCGAGCCAGGCGCGCACGGAGCGGCTTCGGGACTCCTCCAGCAGCCGGCTCTTGCCCGCTCCGGCTTCCGCGATCAGGAGCAGTGCACCGCCGTCGGCCTCGACTCGCGCCAGCGCGGCCAGCTCCGCTTCGCGACCTACCATCCGGCTGGTGCGTCGTCGGCGTCGCTGCACCGCGGGCGCTCGATCTCCCACCAGCAACCAGGCGGGCAGCGGCTCAGCTCGGCCCTTGACCTGGAGCCCGCCGAGATGGTCGAAGTCGAAGGCGTCCTTGGTCAGATCGAAGGTCGTCTCCCCCACCACGCAGCCGCCCGGTGGAGCGTTCGACTGGAGACGTTGGGCCATGTTCACCGAGTTGCCCAAGATGTTGTAGTCGGTCCTGATGTCGCCCGCGACCAGTCGCGCCATCACCGCCCCGGTGTCGATGCCGATCCGCAACGACAGCCCCGCGGCCTCGTCGGGCGCGGCGGCGAGGAGGGCAGGAAACTCGGCCAGCATCTCCTGGGCGCAGCGCACCGCTCGTGCCGCGTCGTCCTCGTGAGCCACCGGTGCTCCGAAGTAGGCCAGGAGCGCGTCACCCGCGAAGGACCCGACGTGGCCGTCGCCGCGCTTCACGATGCGCACGAGCGCGGCCAGGATCGGGTCGACCACCTCGGCGAGCGCCTCCGGATCCAGACGGCCGGCCAACGGGGTGAAGCCCGAGAGGTCGGCGAACACCGCCGAGACCAGTCGACGCTCCTCTGGCAGTTTCCCCCCGCGGGAGACGAGTTCGGTGCGCAACTGATCGCCGACCAGCGCTCGGAGTACGTCGTCGATCTCGGCGCTGCTCGTGTCCACGGCGGCGCGCGCCTGCCCGCAGAAGGCGCAGAAGGAGTAGGTCGTCGGCCAACTGGTGCCGCAGGCCGCGCACGACCATTCCATGGACGAAAGCCTACGGCGCGCCCCGCGGGTTGGACAGCTTGGTCGGCGGGTCGACCAGGCACGGCGGGTGGCCTGCCGAGGCACTAGGGTGAGGCTCCACGACAGGGGAGCACCCGACCGATCCCGGGGCGGTGCTGAGAGTGCGGGCCGAGCCGCAGACCCTCCGAACCTGCTCCGGCTAGCACCGGCGAAGGGAGTCCAGATGCGACGCGCGCGCACCCTCACGATCACGGCCCTGACGGCGGTCCTCACCCTCACGGCGGGCTGCTCGCTCGCCGGCGGTGACGGGGGTGACAGGGGTAGCGAGTCTGCCGCCGGACCCGACAGCGTCGTCCTGGTCACCCACGACTCGTTCACCCTGCCCGACGACCTGATCGCACAGTTCGAGGAGGAGTCGGGCTACCAGCTCGAGGTGCGGGCGTCGGGCGACGCCGGCGAGCTGACCAGCAAGCTGGTGCTCAGCGCCGACAACCCGCTGGGCGACGTCGCCTTCGGTGTCGACAACACCTTCGCGTCCCGGGCGATCGATGCCGGCGTCTTCGCGCCCTACTCCTTCGACGCGCCGGCGGGGGTCGCCGACTTCGACCTCCCCGGCGACGAGGAGCACGTGCTCACCCCGGTCGACAACGGCAACGTCTGCGTCAACGTCGACACGACGTGGTTCGAGCGGGAGGGCGTCCCGGCCCCGACCGACCTCGACGACCTCGTCGACCCGGCCTACCGCGACCTGCTCGTCACGCCGGGGGCGACGACGAGCTCGCCGGGCATGGCGTTCCTGCTGACGACCATCGCGGCGTACGGCGACGGATGGCAGCAGTACTGGAGCGACCTGCTCGGCAACGGTGCCCGCGTCGTGAAGGGCTGGTCGGACGCCTACTACACCGACTTCACCCAGGGCGGGGGCGAGGGGGACCGGCCGATCGTGGTCTCCTACGACTCCTCGCCGGCCTTCACGATCGCCGACGACGGCAGCTCGACCACGGCCGCGCTGCTCGACACCTGCTTCGAGCAGGTCGAGTACGCCGGCGTGCTCGCGGGCGCCGCCAACGTGCCGGGCGCCGAGGAGCTCATCCGCTTCCTCGTCTCGCCCGAGGTCCAGGCCGCGCTGCCCGAGTCGATGTACGTCTTCCCCGTGGTCGACGATGTCGCGCTGCCGGCCGACTGGGAGCGGTTCGCGGCGCGCCCGACCCAGCCGTACGCCGTGGATCCGGCCGAGGTCACGGCCGAGCGCGACACCTGGCTGCGCGACTGGAGCGACCTGGTCAGCCGATGACCCGGGCCACCGCGACCCCGACGGCGGTCGCGGGTCCGCGCTGGCGGGGTCCGGTGCGGCTCGCGCTGCTCGCTGCCGTGCCGGTCGGCGTGCTCGTCGTGTTCTTCGTGCTGCCCGTGGGCGCGATGCTCGGTCGCGGTCTGTGGGTCGACGGCTCGTTCGACCCCGGGGCCGTGCTCGACGTGCTCGCCCGGCCGCGGGTGCGAC
>WLIH01000407.1 GCA_009702305.1 Actinomycetota bacterium
GGACCCGAAGATGCAGCGCCCGGAGTTGTGGTCGTTGTACAACGGGCGTCTGCATGCGGGTGAGCACATGCGGATCTTCCCGATCAGCAACTGGACCGAGCTCGATGTGTGGGACTACATCGGGCGTGAGGGGATCGAGATCCCCGAGATCTACTTCGCTCACCAGCGCCGGGTCTTCGAGCGTGACGGGATGCTCATGAGTGAGACCCCGCTCAACCCGATGCGCGAGGGTGAGGTCGCGACCGAACGCACGGTGCGGTTCCGGACCTGTGGCGATATCACGTTGACCGGGTGCGTGGAATCAGGCGCCTCGACGATCAAGGAGATCATCGACGAGATCTCGATCGCCAAGCTCACCGAGCGCGGCGCGACCCGTGGCGATGACCGGTTCTCAGAAGCAGCCATGGAAGACCGCAAGAAGGAAGGCTACTTCTGATGAGCACCCCCACCTCCCACACGAACGAGCCGGCGGGTTCGCACGCGAATTCGGTCGCGACGCCCTCGACGGCTGCGTCGATGAACATGGACCTGTTGCGGTTCGCGACCGCGGGGTCGGTCGATGACGGGAAGTCGACCCTGATCGGGCGGCTGTTGCTGGACTCGAAGTCGATCTTCGAGGACCAGCTCGAGGCGGTCGAGGCGACCTCCGCGTCGAAGGGCTACGACTACACCGACCTCGCGCTGCTCACCGACGGGCTCCGCTCCGAGCGCGAGCAAGGCATCACCATCGATGTCGCCTACCGCTACTTCGCGACCCCGAACCGCAAGTTCATCATCGCCGACACCCCCGGGCACGTGCAGTACACCCGCAACATGGTCACCGGCGCCTCGACCGCCGACCTCGGCCTCGTCCTGGTCGATGCCCGCCAAGGCCTGACCGAGCAATCACGACGCCACGCGGTGATCCTCTCCCTGCTCCGTGTGCCCCACCTCGTGCTCGCCGTGAACAAGATGGACCTCGTCGACTACTCGAAGGAGGTCTACGACAAGATCCACACCGAGTTCACGACCTTCGCCACGAAACTCAACATCCCCGACCTCGAAGTCATCCCCATCAGCGCACTGGCCGGCGACAACGTCGTCAACAGGTCCGAACACATGGACTGGTACTCCGGGCCGACCCTGATGCACCACCTCGAACACGTCCACGTCGCCTCCGACCGCGACCTCGTCGATGTCCGCTTCCCCGTCCAATACGTCGTCCGCCCCAAATCCGAGGACCACCACGACTACCGCGGCTACGGCGGACAAATCGCCGGCGGCGTCCTCAAACCCGGCGACGAGATCGTCGTCCTGCCCTCCGGGATGACCTCCACCATCGCCGGCATCGACCTCTTCGACACCGAACTCGACGAAGCCTTCCCCCCGATGTCGGTCACCGTGCGCCTCACCGACGACGTCGACGTCTCCCGCGGCGACATGATCGCCCGCATCCGCAACGCCCCCACACCCACCCAAGACATCGACGCGATGATCTGCTGGATGACCACCACCCCCCTACAACCACGCCAGAAACTCGCCATCAAACACACCACCCGCACCGCCCGAGCCCTCGTCAAAGACATCCACTACAGGCTCGACGTCAACACCCTGCACCGCGACCAAGACACCAAAGAACTCGCCATCAACGAGATCGGCCGCGTCCAACTCCGCACCACCATCCCCCTCCTCACCGACCCCTACTCCAAAAACCGCACCACCGGCTCCTTCATCCTCATCGACGAAGCCACCGGCATCACCGTCGGCGCCGGCATGATCAACGGCTGAACGCGACGGGTCACGGCCGACCCGGAGCACGGGTGCGACGGGTCAGGCGGTGGTGACGGTGCCCGGCGCGCCCTTGTCGAGCGAGCGGGCGATCACCATGCGCTGGATCTGGTTGGTGCCCTCGAAGATCTGCATGACCTTCGCCTCGCGCATCATCCGCTCGACCGGGAAGTCGCGGGTGTAGCCGTAGCCGCCGAGCACCTGGACGGCGTCGGTGGTGACCTTCATGGCATGGTCGGTCGCGACGAGCTTGGCGATCGAGGCCTCGCGGGAGAACGGCAGACCGGCATCCTTGAGCCGGGCAGCGGTCAGGGTCATCGATCGCGCGGTCTGCACGGCGGCCTCCATGTCGGCCAGCACGAACCCGAGGCCCTGGTGGTCGATGATCCGCGACCCGAAGGTCTCACGGGTCTGCGCGTAGGCCAGCGCATGGTCGAGCGCCCCTTGAGCGAGGCCGGTCGCGACGGCTGCGATGCCGAGTCGACCGGAGTCCAGCCCGGCGAGCGCGATCTTGAGGCCGTCGCCCTCGGCGCCCAGCCGCCGTTCGACCGGCACCCGCACCTGCTCGAGGCGCATGGTGGCGGTCGCCGAGCCGGTCAGCCCCATCTTGTGCTCGGGCGGGTCGGCGACCAGACCCGGCGTGTCGGCGGGGATCAGGAAGCACGAGATGCCGTTGCGCTCGGCCGACGTGCGCGCCATCACCTTGTAGAAGTCGGCGTGACCACCGTGGGTCGTCCACGCCTTCGCGCCGTCGAGGACGTACTCGTCGCCCTCCAGCCGCGCGGTCGTGCGCATCGCCGCGGGGTCGGAGCCGGCGTGCGGCTCGGAGAGGCAGTACGCCCCGAGCAGGTCCCCGCCGAGCATGTCCGGCAGCCAATCGGCCTGCTGCTGGGGCGTCCCGGCCGTCGCCAGCCCGAAGCAGGACAACGCGTGCACCGAGACGCCGACTCCGACGCTGGCCCACACCGCGCCGATCTCCTCGAGGACCTGGAGATAGACCTCGTAGGACAGACCGCCGCCGCCGAGCTCCTCCGGGTAGGGCAGACCGAGCAGGCCGGCGCGCCCCAGCAGGCGGAAGACGTCGCGGGGGAACGTCTCGGTGGCCTCCGCCTCGACCACGCGCGGCGCGAGCTCGTCGGTCGCGATCCGGCGTACGACGGCGATCAGGTCGGCGGCCTCCGGTGAGGGCAGCACACGGCGAGCGGTCACCGGCCGACACTATCCCGCGGCTCGTGCGCCTAGCCCTGTGCGTGGCAGAAGAAGTCGCCGTTGACCTGGACCCCGCCACGGTCGCGCCGGGCGAGCTTCGTGAGGTCGGCGAACGACGCGACCCCGGGGGTGAAGTAGGGCCGGATGTCGTAGCCGGGGTCACCGGTCACGAAGTCCGTGCCGGGCACATGGGCCACGCGCAGGCTCCACTGCGCGACGTCGCCGGGGACCTCGGCCGCACAGAGCCGCGCCGCGCGTGCGTGGGTGGCGCGGCTGTCGCCGATCGTCTCGTCGGCCGCCTGACCGCGGTAGCGGATGATCGCGATCGGCACCGCGTTGGTGCGCACCGCGTCGGGGTCCTGGACGGTCACGACGAGTCCCTTGGTCTGGCGGCGCGGAAGGGTGAAGACGACCTCCCCGTCGCTGACCACGCCGTCGCCGCGCACGCCCTTGGCCTTCCAGCCCCACTCGTCTCCGCGGGTGAGACCGACGGTGCAGCCCTCGCAGCCGTCGACCGCGA
>WLIH01000408.1 GCA_009702305.1 Actinomycetota bacterium
ACCAGCGGCTCGCGGATCCTGGTCTGCGACCAGCCGAAGACGCCGAGCAGCACGGCGGAGAGGGCGAGCAGTCCCAGGGTGCGGGGGTCGCCCCAGCCCCACTTCGCCGACTCGGCGAGCGGGAGGAGCAGGGTGACGAGCGTGGCCGAGAGCAGCACGGCGCCGATCACGTCGACCTTGCCGCCGGTGCGCACCGGCGACTCCGGCACGATCGCGAGCGTGCCCAGGAAGGCCGCGGCGCCCGTGACGGCGGTGATCCAGAAGAGCACGTGGAAGTCGTAGTGCTCGCCCACGACGCCGGCGATGGGCAGGCCGAGCGCGCCACCGACACCGAGCATGGCGCTGATGACGGCGATGGCCGACCCGACCCGATCCTTCGGCAGCAGGCTGCTGAGCAGACTGATGCCCAGCGGGATGGCGGCGATCGAGACGCCCTGGATGCCGCGCCCGACGATCAGCAGGGCGACGTTCGAGGTGACGGCGGTGAGCAGCGACCCGACGACCAGGCAGCCCAGGGAGAAGAGCAGCATCCGACGCTTGCCGAACATGTCGCCGAGCCGCCCGAGCAGCGGCACGGACACGGCCGCCACGAGGAGGGTCGACGTCAGCAGCCACTCGACGTTGGCGGGGGTGGTGTCGAGCTCGCCCGGCAGGATCGCCAGCACCGGCACCAGCAGCGTCTGCGAGAGCGACACAGCCAGCCCGCCGCTGCCCACCACGAGCAGCTCGAGCCGGGCTCGGCGAGCGCTGGTGTGCGCCCGGATCTCGGCCTCCGCCTGCAGCTCCTGCTCGATCGCGGCCAGCTCCGTGAGCTCGTCCGACGTCATCCACCACTCCGATCAAAGGTTGTTGGAGTCAACTTAATGTCCGGACGTGTCCGCTGGGCGCGCTTCGCGTGTGGCCTGACTCACATGCCGCTACGATCCGGGCAACAAGAACGTGTTCTACCCACAGGACGGTCTGCCATGCGCCACGGTTTCAACCTCTCCACGGTCTTCGACACGGTCGCCCGGGCGGTGCCCGACCAGGAGGTGCTGGTCTGGCGCGACCTCCGTCTGACGTACGCCGTCATGAACGCCCGCATCGACGGGCTGGCGCACTACCTGGTCGAGCAGGGGCTCGGCACCCGCACCGAGCGCGGCGACCTGGCCGGTCACGAGTCCGGGCAGGACCACGTGGGTCTCTACCTGCGCAACGGCAACGAGTACCTCGAGTCGATGGTCGCGGGCTACCGCGCCCGGGTGGCGCCGTTCAACGTCAACTACCGCTACGTCACCGACGAGCTCGTCTACCTCCTGCAGGACGCCGCGACGACGGCGCTCGTCTACCACGCCGAGTTCGCCCCGCAGGTGGCCGCGGTGCGCGACCAGCTGCCGGCGTTGAAGGTGCTGATCCAGGTCGCCGACGACTCCGGCGAGGCATTGTTGCCCGGGGCCGTCGACTACGAGTCGGTGCTGACCACGCCGGCGCCGGCCGCCGGCATGCCCGAGCCGACCGGTGACGACCTGTTCGTGCTCTACACCGGCGGCACGACCGGCATGCCCAAGGGTGTGCTCTGGCGCAACGACGACATCTACGTCACCTCCATGGGCGGCACCCCTTTCGGCACCAACGAGCCCTTCTCGTCGTACGACGAGATCGCGGCGGCCGCGGTCGCCGCCGGTGGGGGCATGACGACGCTGATGGCGCTGCCCTTCATGCACGGTGCGGCCCAGTGGTCGACGTTCCACATGATCACCAACGGCGGCAAGATCGTGCTGCCGACCAACGTCCGCTCCTTCGACGCAGCCGACGTGCTCGCGACCGTCGTGCGCGAGAAGTGCATCAGCCTGCCGGTCGTGGGCGACGCCTTGGCCCGCCCGATCATCGACGAGATCGAGCGCGGCGACTACGACCTGTCCGGGCTCGCGGCCATCAACAACGGCTCCGCGCCCCTCACTCCGGGCGTGCGCGACCGGCTGCTTGAGCTGCTGCCGCACATCATCGTGATGGATGCCGCCGGCTCCTCGGAGACCGGCCTGCAGATGAGCTCGATGTCGCTCAAGGGGATGGAGGCGGCCACCGCCACCTTCAACCCGGTCCCGACCACGACCGTCGTCGACGACCTGATGACCCGGGTCCTGCAGCCCGGTGAGGGCGGCGGCTGGCTGGCGCAGCGAGGTCGGGTGCCGCTCGGCTACCTCGGCGACGCCGACAAGACCGCCCGGACCTTCCCGGTCATCGACGGAGTGCGGTTCTCCATCCCCGGCGACCGGGCCGACCTGCTCGAGGACGGCACCATCCGCCTGCTCGGGCGCGACGGAGTCACGATCAACTCCGGCGGCGAGAAGATCTTCGTGGAGGAGGTCGAGCGCGCGGTGTCGACGCACCCGGCCGTGCGGGACGTCGTGGTCGTGGGTCGGCCGTCCGAGCGCTGGGGCAGCGAGCCGGTCGCGGTCGTGCAGCTCGAGGACGGCGCGGAGGTCAGCGACGACGACCTGATCGCGGCCGCGTCCGCGCACATCGCGCGCTACAAGCTGCCCAAGGCGGTCGTGCGGGTGCCGGTCGTGGAGCGCTCGCCCTCGGGCAAGGCCGACTACCGCTGGGCCAAGGAGCAGGCGGTCTCCGCTCCCGTCGGCTGATCAGCCGGCGACGGCCTCGAGGTCGTCCCACCGCACGGTGGCGGTGCGCTCGACGTACTCCGCGACCAGGCCCGGCCAGTTCGTCGTGATCCGGGAGCCGTCGACGTACCAGCTCGTGCAGCCCGACCACACGCCCGCCTCGAGCCGCTCCTGCATCTCGGCGTCGTAGCGGTCGTAGACCTCCGGGCGAGCCGCCAGGGCGCGGGCCCGACCGTCGGCGATCGCGCGCACCAGCTGGGCGATGTAGCCGGCCTGCGCCTCCATCATCGCGATGATCGAGCTGCCGCCGAGATTGGTGTTGGGGCCGTAGACGCAGAACAGGTTGGGGAATCCGGGCACGGAGATGCCGAGGTGCGCACGGGCCCCGTCGGCCCACTCCTCGCGCAGGTCGCGGCCGTCGGCCCCGGTGACCGCGATGCCGGCGAGGAAGTCGGTCGCGGCGAAGCCGGTGCCCCAGATGACGACGTCGCTCTCGTGCAGGCGACCGTCGGAGGTGCGCACGCCCTCGGGGCACAGCTCGGTGATCGCCTCGGTGACGACGTCGACGTGCTCGCGAGCCAGCGCGGGATACCACGCGTTGGAGAAGAGCAGCCGCTTGCACCCGAGCGCGTAGTCCGGCACCAGCCGGGCGCGCAGCGACGCGTCCGGCACCTGCCGACGCAGGTGCATCCGCCACACCGCGCGGATGGTCGCCAGGAACGGCGTGGTCACCGGCGAGGTGCCGCTCAGCGCGCCGTTGAAGCGCTCCGTGACCCACAGCCACGAGCGTCGCTCGGCGCGCATCAGGGCCGGAAACCGGCGGAAGGCGCGGTGGTGACGGGGGTGGTACTCCTGATCCGGCTTGGGGATGACGTACGGCGCCGAGCGCTGGAA
>WLIH01000409.1 GCA_009702305.1 Actinomycetota bacterium
CATGGCCTGGATGAAGCTCACCGCGCGCGGTCGAGCCGGCCACGGCTCGATGCTCAACTCCGACAACGCCATCACCCGACTCTCCGCCGCCGTCGCCCGCATCGGCGCCTACCAGTGGCCCGTGCGCCTCACCCCGACCATGGAGGTGCTGCTCGCCGCGGTCGGCGACCTCGCCGGGGTCGAGGCGACACCCGAGACCGCTCCGGCACTGATCGAGGAGTTCGGGGGAGCGGCCCGGATGCTCGGCGCCGTCATCAGCAACACGGTCAACCCGACCCAGCTCGGCGCGGGCTACAAGGTCAACGTCATCCCCACCGAGGCCACCGCCCACCTCGACGGCCGCTTCCTGCCCGGCTTCGAGGACGAGTTCTTCGCCACCTTGGCCGAGCTGATCGGTGACGGCATCGAGGTCGAGTACCTCAGCCACCAGCAGCCCTGGGAGACGCCGTACGACGGCGACCTCGTGGCCGCGATGGGTCGCTCGATCCTCGCCGAGGACCCCGACGCCATCGTCGCGCCGTACCTCATGAGCGGCGGCACCGACGCCAAGCACTTCCGCACCCTCGGCCTGCGCTCCTACGGCTTCGCCCCGCTGCGCCTGCCTGCCGACCTGGACTTCACGGCGCTCTTCCACGGCGTCGACGAGCGCGTCCCCGTCGACGCCCTTCAGTTCGGCGCCCGGGTCTTCGACCGGTTCCTCGACGACGTCTGAGGCCGAGCCGAGGCATGCGGCCCGGTCCTCGGCGGGCGTCCGAAATGCATGTCGATTGGTCCCCAACCGCAAGGTAAAGGGCTTCATCCTTGCGGTTGGGGACCAATCGACGGGTCCGGCGGACCGCAGCGGCGGGCGAGCTCAGGCGGTGCGGACGGCCCGGATGATCTTGCGGCGCAGGATGACGCGGCGTACGCCGTCAGCGCCGATCCGCACCCGGTCGAGCTCCCAGCCACCGTGCTCGGCGCGCTCGACGAGCAGCTTGGTGACGACCGTGCGGGGGTACTCACGCGAGAAGGAGACCTTGTCGAACTCCCACTCCACGGCAGAGCGGGTGGGGCGTGGGCGACGGCTCATGGGCGGCCTCCGGGGTGACGGGCTTCAGTCGGCGGAGACGTCGTCCAACGCCTCGGCGATCTCGACCGGCAACGAGAGCTGCTCGACGTTGAGCGCTCCCTGCAGCTGGGCTGCGGTGCGGGCTCCCACGATAGGCGAGGTCACCCCGACCCGGTCGCGCACCCAGACCAGCGCGACCTCCAACGGCGACCAGCCCAGGCCGTCGGCGGCGCGGGCCACGCCCTCGACGATGCCGGCCGAGCGCTCGTCGAGGTAGTGGCCGACGAAGCGGGAGAACTGCGAGGTGGCGGCCCGGGAGTCCGCGGGGGTGCCGTGGCGGTACTTGCCCGTCAGCACGCCCCGACCCAGCGGCGACCACGGCAGCACCCCGAGCCCGAGGGCAGCCGCCGCGGGCAGCACCTCGTGCTCGATGCCGCGGTTGAGCAGGGAGTACTCGACCTGGGTCGAGGCGATCGGGGTGCGCCCCGGCACGGCCCGCTGCCAGGTCGCGGCCTGCGCGGTCTGCCAGCCGGAGTAGTTCGAGATGCCGACGTACGAGGTGCGGCCGGAGCTGACAGCGTGGTCCAGCGCCGCGAGGGTCTCCTCGAGAGGTGCGCCGGCGTGCCAGGTGTGCACCTGCCAGAGGTCGACGTGGTCGACCCCGAGTCGCTTGAGCGATGCGTCGAGGGTGCTGAGCAGCCCGCCTCGCGAGGTGTCGTAGCGCAGCCGCCCGTCCTTGGCGGTGATCGCCGCCTTGGTCGCGAGCACGATCTCGTCGCGGGCGACCACATCGCCGATCAGCGCGCCGACCATCTGCTCCGAGACACCCTCGGCGTACGCCGCCGCCGTGTCGACCAGGGTGCCGCCGGCCTCGGCGAAGGCGATCAGCTGGTCGCGGGCCTCGTGCTCGTCGGTGTCTCGACCCCAGGTCATCGTGCCCAGGCCCAGGCGCGAGACTCTCAGCCCGGTCGCACCCAGGGTTCGCTGCTGCATGCGCACAAGGTAGTCGGCGCCGCGCCGAGGACCGCCGACGGCTCGCGGGAGGAGGACGCATAGGATTTGGCCCTGTGTGGGACTTCTTCGAGGCCGTGATCCTCGGTCTGATCCAGGGCCTGACCGAGTTCCTCCCGATCTCGAGCAGCGCCCACCTCCGCATCTTCCCGGAGATGTTCGGCTGGGGTGACCCCGGCGCCGCGTTCACCGCCGTGATCCAGATCGGCACCGAGCTCGCGGTGCTCATCTATTTCCGCAAGGACATCGTGCGGATCGCGTCGATGTGGCTGCGCTCGCTGGTCAAGCCGGAGTATCGCGGTCACCTCGACGCCCGGATGGGCTGGTACATCATCATCGGCTCGCTGCCGATCGTGGTGCTCGGTGTGCTGCTCAAGGACCTCATCGAGCGCGACTTCCGCAGTCTGTGGCTGATCGGCACCACGCTGATCGTGCTCGGCATCGTGCTCGGCATCGCCGATCGCCTCGGCTCCACCGACAAGCAGCTGCGCCAGATCACCGCCCGTGACGCCGTCTTGATGGGCCTGGCCCAGGCCTGCGCGCTGGTGCCCGGGGTGTCGCGCTCCGGCGCGACCCTGTCGATGGGCCGCTTCCTCGGCTACGACCGCGAGGCCGCCACGCGCTACGCCTTCCTGCTCGCCATCCCGGCGGTGGTCGGCGCCGGCATCTTCGAGCTCAAGGACATCGGCGGCGAGACCAACCCCTACGGCTGGGGTCCGACGCTGGTGGCCACGATCGTGTCGTTCGTCGTCGGGTACGCCGCCATCGCCTGGCTGCTGCGCTACGTCTCGAAGAACTCCTACACGCCGTTCGTGCTCTACCGCGTGGCGCTCGGCACCCTGACTCTCGTGCTGGTCGCGACGGGCGTCCTCGCAGCCTGAGCTGCCGCTCGCTCAGAGCCAGCCGGAGCGCTCGAAGACCAACCAGAGTCCCAGCGACGTCGCGGCCATCATCAGCAGCGCCATCGGGTAGCCGAACATCCAGCCGAGCTCGGGCATGTGCTCGACGTTGTTTCCGTAGAGCTCCCGCTGGTGCCGAACCAGTCGGTCTGCGCCCAGCCGGCGATCGGGAGGGACAGATACACGCCGACGCTCAGAGGGCCGACCGCGTCGACAACGGCATCGCGAATCCGTGCGCATCGCGCGTCCCGGTCATCAGCGCGGCTGGCGAACCACGTGGAACGCACCTCGATGACCAGGTCCAGGTCAACGGTGTCATGAGGGCTGCGTTCGTGAAAGCGGACCACGGCATCCCCGGGGAGTAGCTCGTGGTCGTAGGGCTCCTCGCACACTCGACCGCGACCGACGCGGCGTGCGGCAGCATCGCAGCAAGGCTGTGGAGGTGCGCTGGCATGATCCGTGGCGAGTGGGCGACGTCGCGTCTCACGTGCGGGTCGTGTGCCTGAGAACGCGCGATAGCGCGGGCTCA
>WLIH01000041.1 GCA_009702305.1 Actinomycetota bacterium
CTTCGGCAGCTTCTTGCGGTTGGCCTCGTCGAAGGACCACTTCCCACCGACGGGATCACCGTCCTCCACCAGCACGTCGAGGCGCCGGCGCTGCCAGGTGTAGAAGTGCTGCATCCGCGCGTCGCGGGCGCCGCTCGCCTCGAAGAACTGCGCGATCTCCGCACGGCTGGTCAGGAAGCCGGGGCTCTCGAGCACGTCCGCCGCCTGGAGCTCGTAGCCGCCGTCGGCGAGCGCCGCGGTCAGGTCGCGCGAGAGCCAGTCGTCCACCACGTCGTACGCCGTCACCCGTGCCGGCCGCGTCTCGCGCACGACCTCGGCGAGCTGCCCGCGGCTGCTGTGCTCGGCGCTGGTCGCCAGGTAGCGCACCTCGTGGCCGGCCGCCTCCAGCCGGTCGCGGAAGCGGGTCATCGACGCGCGGTGCAGCACCAGCTTCTGGGCGTGGAACGCGTACTGCCGCATCAGCAGGTCGTGCTCGATCATCACGAACACCGTGCCCGGCCCGGCGTCGAGGTGCTCGACGAACAGCTGGTGGGGGAGCACCAGCCGCAGGTGCGTGCCCGTCATCGAAGCGTCATCGGTGGCTCATTGGCGCTGCAGCTCCCAGGCCAGGTCGATCGCCTCGCACACCGCCGCGGGGTCGGCCCGCTCGAGGTAGGCCTCGACCTTGTGGTGCGCCTCCATCCGGGGCGGGACGCCGAAGGTGTCCGGGTGGCGCGCGAGCAGCGACTCGCGTCTGCTGAGCGGCACCCGGATGACGAGCGTGCCGGGGTCGTCGACGCGCACGACCAGCCGGTCGGCGACGTACCACGCCGGCCGCGCCGCGGTGCCCTTGCGCCTGACTCCCGGCAGCGACTCGGCGTAGGCCCCCACGTCGTCCGGTGTCACCGGATCAGCCTAGGTGCACCCGGGTCGCCCGGCCGGCCGAGGCACACCCCGTGCGAGGCGCGCGAGCGCTACGGTGGTGGCCGCCTCGGGTGCGGTCGTCCTACCCAGCCCCGGAGGTCGCTCGATGCTGCACCATCTCAGCCCGTCCCGTGCGGCGCTCGCCTCTGCCTGCGTGAGCGCCGCCCTCGTGGTGGTAGCGCCTCCTGGCACGGCCGAGACCGGTGCCGGTCCTGGTCCGGTTGCCGGACGGAGCTCGCTTCTGCCGGTGGCGCGCCCGACGGTCGAGCCGATCCCGGACGGCCTGCACGGACGGCCGTTCGTCGGTCTGCTCGAGGTCCCGCCGGGGTTCGTCGAGACCGAGTACCTCGTCAGCGGGACGGCGCGGCCCTATGCCGACCCGGCGCTCGTGACCGAGGTCTTCGCGCCCGCGCTGCCCGACCTCGATGCGCAGCCGCTGCCCGCGCTGCCCTACACCACACGTGTCGTCGTGGTCCGCCCGCGAGACCCGGGCAGGTCCAACGGCGCGGCCGTCGTGGTCTGGCACAACGTGACGTTCGGCCATGACATCGGAGAGTGGTTCAACGTCGGCGGAGAGGTGGTCGACGACGGTTGGACCTACGTCGAAGCCAGTGTCCAGCTCGCATCCCTGCCGGCCCTGAAGGCCTTCGATCCTGTCCGCTACGCCAGCGTGGTGCTGCCCGGTGATGCCTATGCCTACGACATCTACAGCCAGATCGCCCAGGCGTTGCGACACGGCGACGGCAACGCAGGGCGACCCCTCTCCACGGTGGTGGCGTTGGGTGCCAGTCAGTCCGGCACCGCGATGGACTCCTACCTGGCCGACGTGCAGCCCCGTTTCGAGCGGGTCTACGACGGCTTCCTGCCGGCGGTCGCCAACGGACCCGACCACCACACCGACCGCCCGGTCCTGCGGCTGCTCTCCGAGAACGAGATCGACGGCTCATCGCAGGGCGAGGACTCCCGCCACTATCGGCAGTGGGAGGTCGCCGGCAGTGCTCATGGCAGCAAGCGCGACTTCGACTACATCGGGGCGCAGGAGATGCGTGACCTCGGGTTCGACCTCGTCAATCAGCTCGCTGGCGACAACGGGCCGTTCGGGACCAGCGACTGTCGCGTCAACCGCTTCCCCACGTTCCAGAGCCACAACGCCGCACTGGCCGCGATGTTGCGTTGGATCCGGGAAGGCACCGCTCCGAAGATCCAGCCTCGGGTGCGGGTCGAGGACGGCGTGATCGTGCGCGATCGCGACGGCAACGCGATCGGTGGGATCCGCTACCCGGCCATGGCGGTGCCGACGGCGACGTACAACAGAGGCGGTGACTGTGTGGCACTCGACGGACGCACCGAGGCCTTCAGCGCATCGCGCCTCCGGGAGCTCTACGCCACCCGACGCAGCTACGAGCGTCAGGTGCGCGCGGCGGTGCGCGCCTCGCTGCGAGCGGGGGTGCTGACCCCGTACGACGCGGCCGTGATCCGAGCAGAGAGCACGCTGTCGCCGCGTCGTCGACTGGCTTAGCGTGGCGCTATGCCCATCACGCTGGAGAACGTCGCCATCGCCGTCCGCGACCTGGAGGCCACGATCGCCTTCTTCACCGACCTCGGGCTGACCGTCCTCGGTCGCGACGAGGTGAGCGGCGAGTGGACCGACACCGCCGTCGGACTCGACGGCAACCACGCCAAGATCGCGATGCTGCAGACTCCCGACGGCCACGGTCGGCTCGAGCTGTTCGAGTACCTCCACCCAGCGGCGATCGAGACCGAGCCCACCCGGCCCCACGAGATCGGCATGCACCGCGTCGCGTTCTCCGTCGACGATCTCGACGAGGCGCTCGCCAGCGCCGCCCGCCACGGCTGCTACCCGCTGCGCGGCGTCGCGACGTACGAGGACATCTACCGACTCACCTACGTCCGCGGCCCGAGCGGGATCATCGTGATGCTGGCCGAGGAACTGCAGAAGGCCTGACCGCACCGCAGACGTTTTCCGGATCCCGCGTCCGATTCGTGGCATCCTCATCGGGCGCCTCTCGACCGAGGCCGACTGCTGAGTGACGACCGTAGGGGGACAGATGACCAGGACCGTGCTGTCGCGGCGGCGGGTCGTCCCGCTCGTCGGGCTGCTCTGCGCGGCGATCTCGGCCCTCGGGCCGGCGGGTGTGGCGAGCGGGCAGGTGGAGCCTCCGGAGGAGGGCCCCGTCACGACCGTGGAGACCTACGTCGGGCAGGAGGTGGCTGCCCTTGACGACTACGTGCGCCTGATGGCGCTGCCATCGATCGACACCGGTGCGCGCCCCCGGTCCTCGGCCCCGATGTTCACCGGCGCCAACCCGTGTCCGCGTCCGCGGTGCTCGGACCGCGAGGTGCCCGTGCCGCCCGACGTGGAGATCACCAGCAACCTGGTGCGGGTGCTGCTGCCGACGGGCTACCGCGCGCCGCGCAACCGCGACCGTCGCTACCCGGTCGTCTACCTGTGGAACGGCGTGCGCAACGACCACGACTCCTGGACCTACAAGACCGAGCTGATGCAGGCGTCCCAGCGCTGGCAGGCCATCTTCGTGATGCCCGCCGGCGGGAAGCTTGAGCAGGCCGGCATGTTCAGCGACTGGGCCGACGGCACGTGGGACTGGGAGACCTATCACACGCAGGTCCTGGTGCCCTGGATCGACCGCAACTACCGCACGATCCCCGGCGCCCGGGCCGCGGCGGGTGCGTCGATGGGCGCGCTCGGCGCGCTCAACTACGCCGCCCATTTCCCCGGCATGTTCAAGGCGGTGCTCAGCATCTCCGGCCTGCCCGACACGACCGCGCTCATCGGCGAGGGCCTGCTCGGCCCGCCCGCCGAGCGGCCCGACCTGCGCAAGGTGTGGGGCGACCCGGTGCTCAACCGGGCCAACTGGGACGCCCACAACCCGATCCTCCAGATCGACAAGCTCCGTGACGTCGACCTCTACATCACGAGCGGCACCGGCTACACCGGCGATGCCGGCTCCGACGACGTGCTCACCGGTGATTTCGAGAAGAGCATCTGGGACTCGCACCGCGGATTCCTGTCGCAGCTCACGACGAAGCAGGTGCCCTACCGGGCCCGGGTCGCGATCGGCGGCGCTCACGACTGGCCGTACTTCGACTTCATGCTCCAGTGGGCGATGCCCCAGATCATCCGCTCGCTGTCGCGCTGAGCCTCGCCCGTGGACTCCCGACGGGCCGTCCGCATCCACGGAATGTCGCCACATCGGCACGGTCGCCGAGTTATGTTGTGCGCGAGCATCGCTCTCGTGACGCTCACCACACCCTGACCTCCTCGCCCTCCGGGGCGAAATCGCGCTCGCTCGAAAGGCACCCCCCCATGATCAGTAACCACGTGAAGATGTTCATCGCCGCGCTGGTCGCAGCCCTCGCCCTCGGCGGCGGCGTGGCCCTCGCCGCGGCCGGCTCTGCCGGTGCCAACGACGGCGCCGCCCGCGCCGGCTCCTGCCAGCAGGAGAAGCAGGAGGTCAAGAAGGCGAAGAAGGAGGTCAAGCAGGCCGACACCCAGCAGGAGCGCAAGGCGGCCAAGAAGGACCTCAAGGCGGCGAAGAAGGACCTGAAGGACTGCCAGTCCTCCTCGCCCGAGCCGACCGAGACCCCCACCGAGACCCCGACCGACCCGCCGACCGACGGTGCCGGCACCTGCATCCCGGTCATTGAGATCTGCGTGCCCTGATCGGCTCCGTGATCTGACCGGATCACCCCTGGGTCGATCGGCCCGCCGTTCCCCGGCGGACGTCGTCCGGTCCACGCACCACCTCAGGCCCCCGCGGTCCTGAACAGCTCTCGCAGACGCCCGGCTGGGCTCCTCCAGCCGGGCGTCTGCTGCATTTCGGCACGCAGGAGGACGTGGGCAGCCTGAAGCCGAGGCTGATCGGTCGGTCGGCTGTGGCCTCGTGGACCACGGCCATCACGTGCGGAGGTCCTCGGGATGGAGCGGGTCGGGGGCCACGCTCTTCCCCGCGGCGCGGGCGGCGCGGTCGGCCAGGTAGTCGCCGGCGATGGCGCCGAGGGGCGCATCCTCGACGCTGCGGACGACGTCACGGACAGCCAGGATCTGCCGACGCATCCGCTCGACGTCGATCGCCGCGGCGCCGAACGACGGGCTCCAGAGGGTCCAGGGGCACGAGATGATCGCGGTCGTGGGGAGCAGGTGTCGATGGAAGTGCGTGCCCACCCCGCCGAAGGACCCGAAGAGTGGGACCTGGCCATCGACCGGCGTCCCGACGCCCGGGACGACGATCACCGGACCGACCCCGTGGCGCGCGACGGCCTCGACGACAGCCGCGCGGAGCAGCTCGCTCGGGCCCACCGGCCAGACGAACATCTCCTCGCCCCCGGTCATCTGCAGCTCTCGACCCGGCCCGTCCGGACGGGGGACCGGGTCGACCTCGACCACGCCGAGGTGCTCGATCGCGATGGTGAGCGCGACTGTCCCCTGGTCGAACTCGGCGTCGAGCTGCTCGGCGTAGCGGTGCGTGCCCTCGCGGGACATGTGGAGGTGCCCTGACGTGAAGGCGAACTCGAGCGTGCGGGGCCGGTCCTCGACGGGCAGCGCGGCGTACCACCGGGCGAGCGCCAGCACGCCCGCCGCGCCGTTCTCCTGGACCCAGGTGTTGCCGTCGGTGTGCGAGGCGATCACGATCCGCTCCGGGCTCAGGCCGGGCAGGGTGGCGATCACGTTGCGGGTCGTGCCCGGCTCGACCACGGCATTGACGCTCACCTGGGCGCGCGCCCCGTCCGCCGCGCTCGCCAGGAGCAGTTCGCGCTCATCGGCGCCGACGTAGACCGCCGGCAGATCGAAATGCGTACCGCTGTGCGGCTCGAAGAATCCCGCGACCTGGGCTCTCGGCAGATCGAGGGCGAAGACGATCCCGGCCGCGCCGGCCTCTCCGGCCGCGACCAGGTCGGCGTGGATGGGCCGGTCGGCGAACGCCGGCCGGTCGTACACCTCGCCGGCCCGTGCGGCGCACTCGTCGGACACATGGAGTGCACCCGCGAGGAGGACGTCGTAGGTGAGGCTCGGTGCGGGGAAGTCGCGGAGCACGACGCGACCTTCTGCGTTGTCGCGGGCGATCGGGGTGTCGCGCGGCAGGTGCACGAGGTCGCCCTCCTGAGTGGTCGAGAGGGCGTAGGGCACCGCACCCACCAGGGGGACGTCGATCGCCCGGCCGTCGGCGGTGCGCACGCGGAGAGCGCCGGCGCGCTCGAGATCTCCGTCGGGCTCGGGGCGCCAGCGCAGGAGCTCGTAGACATCCGAGCGCACCTCCAGCCCCGCGATGGCCAGCAGCTCCTGCTCCAACCACGCGATCGTGGCCTCGTGAGCCTCGCTCCCCGTGCTGCGCAGCCCGGCACCTCCGAGCCGGTCGCACCACGACTGAAGAGTCGATGCATCCACGAACGTGTCATCGTCGTTGGTACTGCCCACAGCTCTGGCCCCTCGGCGTCGACGCGATCGGTCCTGGCGCACGCTACCGGCGTCACCCGCGGTGCGACCCGACCTTCGGCTCCCAGACGGGGCCGTACCCCCGGCGGCACGTCGGCAGAACGACCCGGTGTCGACGAGTGCTCACCCGCCGAGCCAGGGCGGGAACGACGCCCCGGTGCCTGCGGGCACCATCGCCAGGGTGAGGTTGTAGGTCAGGAACGCCAGGTTGAGGATCGCTGTCAGGGCCAGGATCCGAACGACCACGGCTGAGACGATCCGCGGGTCGTCGGCCGGATCGAGCCAACGCAGCTGAGCGAACCGGTCGCGCAAGTGCCAGAGGATGCCGGGCAGTGCCCAGACGAAGCCGAGAGGGAACTCGGTGATCGGCCACTGGTGGACGGTGCCGCCGCGCACCGACAGGTGCTCGGGCACCAGATTCCAGACCAGCAGCTGCTGGCTGATGCCGGCGAACTCGAATGCCGTCTCGAAGATCGCCGAGACCAGGCAGCCGACGAGGACGAGCGCTGGGGTCGAGTCGGTCACCCGGGAGACCTTGCGGAGCAGCCAGGCGATGGCCAAGCCGACGGCGGGGATCATCCACAAGAAGACCAACGACTCCATCAGCAACGGCTGGTCGAGCATCGGCTCGTCTGCGCCCGAGAAGGGCAGATACGGGATCCAGTCGCCGCGAGAGAGGAAGTAGGGGTTGTAGGTGAACCGACGGCTGTCGAGGTTGACCAGCGACTCCTGCCAGTACACCAGCGCCCAGCTGACGCTGAGCACCAGCGGCCAGGTCGGCCAGCGCTGCTTCCAGGCTCCTCTCGCCAGCAGCCCGATCCAGATCAGGGCGCCGAGGCCGATCAGGATCTCGCCGCGGATGACCGAGCTCTTCACGTCGTCGGGGACACCAGCGCCGTCGCGCTCCAGAGGGATGTCGCTCAGCAGCCAGCCGATGTAGCCCCAGGCCTGGTAGGCGACGAAGAGCGCCCCGACCACCGCGAGCATCCGCACGGTGCGCGAGGCAGTGGTCACGAGCCGGGCTCCAGACGTACCGCCACGCCGTTGAGCAGGGACATCCCGGCGAGGGTCTCGAAGTCGGCCGGATCGCTGGACATCAGCCGGTTGACGTTGGTGCCCTCGCTGGCGTTGGCAAGGTGCCAGCCCCCGCGGTGTCCCCAGCCGTGGGGGACGGCCACGGTGCCCGGGCCGACGTCGTCGGTGACGGTGACAGC
Organism: Actinomycetota bacterium; assembly: GCA_009702305.1. GTDB lineage: Bacteria > Actinomycetota > Actinomycetes > Propionibacteriales > Nocardioidaceae > Nocardioides. The sequence continues at coordinate 7,591 of WLIH01000041.1, forward strand.
GACCTCGATGGACCCGTGGCGCGAGACGATCCGCACCGTCCCGCCGTCAACGACCCCGGCTGCTGCGGCGTCGTTGGGGTGCACCCGCGCGGACTGCCGCCGCGGCCCCTTCATCAGGGTGGGGCTGTTGTGCATCCAGGAGTTCTGCGACCGGATCTCGCGCAGGCCGATCAGCAGGATCGGAAACTCAGGGTCCGAGCCGTCGGCGCCGTCGAGGCGGTGGCGCTCACCCAACCTCGCGAGCTCCTCGGCGATCTCCGGCGGGTCCAGGCGCACCTTCTTGCCCGGCAGCAGGACGACCTCGGGCAGGAGGCCCGTCGAGGCGTGCTCACCGAGGACCACCCCGTGGGGGTGCTCTGTCGCGGTCTTGCCATTCAACCCACCACGGCGCAGACCGAACCGGTCGCCGAACGGACCTGTCCGCAGCAGGGTCACCATCAGCCGACGTGGGGTGAGTCGCAGTCCCCGCTTCTCGAGGGCAAGCAGGGGACGGTTGACGAAGGACAACGGCCCGCCGGATGTCATGGCCATGCCCATCCGGTGCATCAGCTCCTCGAACACCTCCCACTCGGGCCGCGCCTCGCCGTACGGCTTGAGAACGGCCTCCGTGGCCTGGAAGAACGGTCGCGGCGAGGCGGCGGTCAGCGCGAAGGGGAAGTCCTCGCGCTCCAGAAAGGTGACCGCCGGCAGCACGTAGTCGGCGTGCTTGTTGGTCTCGTTGACGTAGAGGTCGAAGGAGATCAGGAGGTCCAGCCTCCCGAGCGCCTCGACCAGGCGCTCCCCGTCAGGGACGGTGAGCACGGGATTGCCGGCGGTGATGATCAGCGCCCGAAGCTGACCGGGCCCTGTCCTGGTGATCTCCTCGGCCATGATTCCCGAGGGGAAGATGCCCATCACGTCGGGGAAGCCGCCGACCCGCGAGTGAGTGGCGCCGTAGGTCATCGCGCCGGCCCGCTCGGCCAGCTCTTCGAGCGGGATGACCCCTTGGGAGAACACGGTGCCGCCGGGTCGGTCCAGGTTGCCGGTCACCAGGCTGAGCACGTCGATCAGGAACGACACCAGCGTGCCGTGCCTGCCCAGGCAGGCGCCGGTGCGTCCGTAGGCCGTCGCGCTGGGCGCGGTCGCGAAGTCCCGGGCCAGTTGACGCACCGTCGCGGCGTCGACTCCTGTGCGGACCACCGTCTCCTCAGGCGGGTAGCCGGCTGCCGCCGCGCGGAGGAGATCAACGCCCGTCGACTGGGCAGCCACCGCCGCCTCGTCGACCAAGTCCTCGGCGAACACCACGTGCAGCAGTGAGAGCAGCAACCACGCGTCAGAGTCCGGACGGACCCGCACGTGCTCGTGCGCCTTCGCGGTCTCGGTCCGCCGTGGGTCGACGACCACCACCCGACCCCCGCGCGCGGTGATCGCAGACAGCTCGTGCTTGATCCGCGGTGCCCGGATGGCGCTGCCGTGGGAGACGTGCGGGTTGGCGCCGAGCATCAGCACGAAGTCGGTCCGTGGCAGGTCGGGGAAGGGCATCTGGGTGGCGGCGCCGTACAGAAGCTTGCTGGCCACGAACCGACTGTTGATGTCCTGTGAGCCGGTCGTGTACTGGTGGGTGGAGCCCAGGCGCTTCAGGAACAGCCCGCTCCACAACGCTGCCGAGTACGAGAACGCGCTCGGGTTGCCGAGGTAGTGGCCGACCGCTGACCCGCCGTCCTCGTCCCACACCTTCCTCAGTCGGACAGCGATGTCGGTGAGCGCCTCGTCCCACGACACCTGCTCGAACTCTCCATCCGCCGTACGCCGGAGCGGGTGCAGGACCCGGTCCGGGTCGTTCTGCACCTCGGTGAATGCGATGCCCTTGGGGCAGGCGTTGCCTTTCGACAACGGGTGCTCCGGGTCGGGTCGCAGCGACACCAGCCGGTCATCGTCGACCGTCGCGATCAGACCGCAGAGCGGCTCGCAGATCCGGCAGTAGGTCACGGCGGTCGTGGCGGTCGACATCCTCAGACCTTGACACGCGCCTGGACAGGTGTCCAGGTTTGCGGGAGCGAATCTCCTGCGTGTTCCCTGCGGAATCTGGGCCACCTCAGAACCACGCAAACGGCCCCTGACCGCCACCAGGGCAGGTCAGGGGCCGCTTCGGGTTCGACGATGTCTCAGATGTCGTAGTAGAGCTCGAACTCGTGCGGGTGGGGGCGCATCTGGACCGGCAGGATCTCGTGGGTGCGCTTGTAGTCGATCCAGGTCTCGATCAGGTCGGGGGTGAAGACGTTGCCGACGGTCAGGAACTCGTGGTCGGACTCGAGGGAGTCGAGCACGGCGTTCAGCGAGGTCGGGACCTGGTCGATGTCGGCCATCTCGTCCGGCGGCAGCTCGTAGATGTCCTTGTCGATCGGGGCGGCGGGCTCGATCTTGTTCTTGATGCCGTCGAGGCCGGCGAGCAGCAGCGCCGAGAAGGCGAGGTAGGGGTTCGCCGACGGGTCGGGGCAGCGGAACTCGATGCGCTTGGCCTTCGGGTTCGAGCCGGTGATCGGGATGCGGACGCACGCGGAGCGGTTGCGCTGCGAGTAGACCAGCGAGATCGGGGCCTCGAAGCCGGGCACCAGTCGGTGGTAGGAGTTCACCGTGGGGTTGGTGAAGGCCAGCAGCGACGGGGCGTGCTTGAGCAGACCGCCGATGTAGTAGCGCGCCGTGTCGGAGAGCCCGCCGTAGCCGGTCTCGTCGTAGAACAGCGGCGAGCCGTCGTTCCAGATCGACTGGTGCACGTGCATGCCCGAGCCGTTGTCGCCGAAGATCGGCTTCGGCATGAAGGTCGCCGTCTTGCCGTTGCGCCAGGCGGTGTTCTTGATGATGTACTTGAACTTCATGACGTCGTCGGCGGCCTTGAGCAGCTCGTCGAACTTGTAGTTGATCTCGGCCTGACCGGCCGTGCCGACCTCGTGGTGGGCGCGCTCCACGAGCAGCCCCGACTTCTCGAGCTCGATGACC
>WLIH01000410.1 GCA_009702305.1 Actinomycetota bacterium
GACCCCGTCGCCGCTGCCGCCCAACCACTCGGCGATCAGGGCGCCGGTGATGGCACCCGGCACCGAGATGCGCACGGCCGCGAAGAAGGCCGGCATGGCGGAGGGCAGGTCGACCTTGCGCAGGGCGGTGAACGACGACCCGCCGTAGACGCTGATGACGTCGCGCATCTGGGGGGAGGTCGAGCGCAGCCCGAAGACGATCGAGACCAGGGCCGGGAAGAGCACGACGATGCCGGCGATCACCGCCGTGGTCGCCAGCGTCCCCGATCCGAAGATCAGCCGGATGACCGGCGCCATCGCGATCAGCGGCACCGATCGCATCAGCATCGCCACCGGCATGATCGTGTTCTCGGCCGGCTTGGACAGCACGATGGTGCTCGCGAGCACGAGCGCGGCTCCCATGCCCGCCACGAAGCCGATCGCGGCGTCGCCCAGGGTCGTGCGCACCAGTGCCATGACCTCGGAGAGGTGCTCGCCGGCGTCCTCGTCGGTCACGAGGTACTCCCACACGACCGACGGGCCCTTGCCGACGAACTCGTTGACGTCGAGCAGCGAGAGGAACGCGACCCACACGAGCAGCACGATGCCGACGGTGACGACGGCGTTGAAGAGCGCCCGGCCCACCCCGGTCAGGACGTACCTCACGACGCTGCTCCCTTCGACCAGGGCGTGACGAAGCGCGCCAGCACGCTGAAGAACCCGTAGCCCACGCCGGCGACCAGGCCGGAGACGAGCATCAGGCCCCACGCCCGCTCGTCGTTGAGGTTCTGGGCGGCGTTGATCAGGGCCGGGGCGACCCCGCGGTCGACCCCCCCGATGTACTCCCCGAGCACGGCTCCGAGGAACGCCGCCGGGGCCGCGATCTGCAACGAGGAGATGATCGCCGGCAGCGCCGAGACCAGCTGCACCTTGCGCAGCTGCTGGAAGCGCCCGCCGCCGTAGACCGACACGACGTCGAGGCTGGCCGGGTCCGCGGAGCGGAAGCCGAGCACCGCACCGACGAGCGTGGTGAAGAAGCACGACACCGCGGCCAGGGCGACCGCCGTCGGGGACGGCTCGCCCACTCCGTCGGCGCCGCCGAGCACGACGTAGAGGATCGGCGTGATCGCCACCAGCGGGATGCAGTAGCTGATGATGGCGATCTGGGTGATCACCCGCTCCAGCTGCGGCACGAGCAGCACGACCGAGGCCAGCAGCAGGGCGAGCCCGTTGCCGTAGGCGAAGCCGCGCAGGGACTCCTCGACGGTGCTGGTGAAGTTGTTGCGGTAGAAGGTGAAGCCGTCATCGCCGTACGTCGTCAGCACGCCCCACGGGCTGGGCACGAGCTTGTCGGCGAAGACGGTGGCCTGCAGCAGCCACCACAGCGCCACCAGCCCGAGCAGGCCGGCCGCACCGAACGCGTAGCCGCGGAGTCGCTCGCTCACCTCAGTGCTCACCCGCGGGCTCGTCGGTGGCCGCCCCGCCGGCGCCGAAGAGCAGCTCGGAGGCCTGGTCGTGCAGGGCGTGGAACTCCGGCGTCCGCATCATCTCGGGCAGGCGCGGTCGGGGCAGGTCGATGTCGAGGACCTCCTTGACCCGCCCGGGTCGCGGGCTCATCACCGCGACCTTGTCGGAGAGGAAGATCGCCTCGGCGATGCCGTGGGTGACCATCAGCGTGGTCGCGGGCTTCTCGGTCCAGATCCGCAGCAGCTCGACGTTCAGCCGCTGGCGGGTCATGTCGTCGAGGGCTCCGAAGGGCTCGTCGAGCAGCAGCACGGAGGGCTTGACCACGAGGGAGCGCGCGATCGACACCCGCTGGCGCATGCCGCCGGAGAGCTGCGCCGGTTTGGCCTTCTCGAAGCCCTCCAGGCCGACCAGCTTGATCAGCTCGGCGACCAGCGCCTCGTCGGGCTTCTGGCCCGACACCTCGAACGGGAGCCGGATGTTGGAGATCACCGAGCGCCACGGCAGCAGGGCGGAGTCCTGGAAGGCGATCCCGAGCTCGTGGTTGCGGCGCAGCTCCAACGGCGTCTTGCCGTCGACCAGGGCGGTGCCGCTGGTGGGCGTCTCGAGCCCGGCGAGGATGCGCAGGATCGTGGACTTGCCGCACCCGGACGGTCCGAGCAGGGACAGGAAGCTGCCCTGGTCGGTGTAGAGGCTCGCGTCGTCCAGAGCGGTCACGGACTTGCGGCCGAGGGAGAAGGTCTTGGTGAGGTGCTCGATGCGGACGCCGGTGCCGGCGCCGGCCTCGTCCACGGGGGACGAGTCGGCGCCGGCACCGAGGGTGTCGGGCGAGGTCACTCGGTGAGCTCCGGCTCTTCCTCGAGCAGCTCGGTCAGCAGCGAGAGGTCGAAGAGGTCCTCGGCGTCGACGTCGATGCCGGCCGCCTCCAGGGTGTCCATGTTCTGCTGGATCAGCTCGTCGGAGATCGTGAAGATGCCGTTGGCGTCCGTCTCGTCCGTGTTGATCAGGGACTCGCACTGGATGGTGTTCTGCTCGACCTCCTTGTCCATGTCGAGGTCCAGGTCGACGCCGTACTCCTCGACGGCCAGGCGCGCGCCCTCCTCCACGTCGGCGCAGGCGTCCTTCCAGCCCTGGATCTCGGCCTTGAGGAAGGCCTTCACGAGCTCGGGCTTCTCCGCGATCGTCTGGTCGGTCGCGACGATGCTCTCGGCGACGAAGGGCAGGCCGTTGTCGGCGAAGAGCAGGTTGGAGACGGGGTAGCCCTCGGACTCGACGATGATCGACTCGTTGGTGACGTAGGCCAAGAAGCCGTCGACGTCCCCGTTGATGAGCGGGGCGGGGTCGTACTCGACCGGGACCTTGGTGACGTCGTCGGGGTCGATGCCGTTGGCGGCCAGCAGCGCGTCGAAGAGCGTCTCGTTGCCGCCCGCCTGGACGCCGATCCGCTTGCCGATGAGGTCCTCCGGCGTGAGGATGTTGCCGCCGTCGGCCAGCGACAGGATGGTGAAGGGGTTCTTCTGGTACGTCGTGCCGATGATCTTGAGCGGCGCGTCCTCCTCGGCGACGACCTGGCCCACCGTGACGGCGTTGGTGAGACCGAAGTCGGCGTCGCCCGAGAGCACCAGGGACTCGGTGGCGCCGGGGCCGGCGTTCAGGGTGACCTTCCCGAAGCCCGCGTCGGTGTAGTAGCCGTTGGTGTCGGCCATGAACTCGCCGGCGAACTCGGCGTTCTTGATCCACGACAGCTGGACGGTCAGGTCGGCGCCACCGGCATCGGCCGAGGCCCCGGTGGCGGACGGCTCGTCGCTGCCGGTGCTTCCGGCGTCGTCGCTGTCGGAGCCGCAGGCGGCCAGGGCGAAGGCGGCGACAGCGAGGAGGGCGGTGGCGCGGACGCCGGCGCGGCGCCCGCGCGGGCGAGCGGTCGACCGGTGCGACAGGATCATTCGGCGGGTCATACGGGGACTCCTAGGTGATGGCGCGAGCCGGTAGACCTCACCGGCCGCGGGTCAGCGTGATCCGAGACGTGAGGAACCTAAGGA
>WLIH01000411.1 GCA_009702305.1 Actinomycetota bacterium
AACGCCGAGGGCGGGCACATCCGGATCTACACCGACCACGAGCTGATCGACAAGGTCACCAAGGCCGGACGCTTCAACGACGGCACGCCCGGCGACGCGATGGTCTTCACCGGCAAGGACTACGCCCACGGCCTGCACGCGCCGTACTGGTGGATCAAGTGCGCCGTCGGCGTCACCAACGACGAGCACCCGCTCGCCAAGGCCTACCACAAGCTGCTGGTCTGGGAGATCATGAAGCAGCCCAAGACGCTCCAGGTCGCGAGCAAGGTGCTGGACCCGCTCATCGGCAAGAGCATGGTGCTGTACTTCACGAAGCCGGACGCCGGATGACCGACGCCCTCGCGCAGCTCCCGTACGTCGACGGCATCCTCACCGCCGAGCAGGTCGCCCAGACCGCGGCGACCATCGCCGCGATGCAGGAGCCGTGCGGCGCCGTGCCGTGGAGCGTCGGCGAGCACGTCGACATGTGGAACCACGTCGAGGCCGCCATGGCGATGCTGGTCGGCGGGCAGGTCGAGGCCGCCGAGCGCGCCTATGCCTGGATGCCGACGATGCAGCGCGCCGACGGGTCCTTCCCCATGAAGATCGTCGCGGGCGCGCCGGAGGACGAGCGCGGCGACGTCAACATGACCGCCTACCTCGCCGTCGGCATCTGGCACCACTGGTTGGTGCGCCGCGACCTCGGCTTCGTCCGGCGCTACTGGCCGACCGTGCGGGCCGCCCTCGACTGGGTGGTCTCGCAGCAGGTCGCCTGGGGTGGCATCAACTGGACCCCCGAGGAGGACTTCTGCCTGCTCACCGGCTCCTCGAGCATCTACCAGTCGCTGCGCGCCGGGGTGGCGCTCGCCGAGCTCCTCGACGACCCGCAGCCCGAGTGGGAGCTCGTCGGTGGCCGACTCGGTCACGCCGTGCGCGAGCATCGCGACCTCTTCGAGGACAAGTCGACCCACTCGATGGACTGGTACTACCCCGTGCTCGGCGGCGCGGTGCGCGGCGCGGCGGCCTTCGCCCTGCTGGAGAGTCGCTGGGACGAGTTCGTGGTGCCCGGCCTCGGCATCCTGTGCGTCGACACCAACCCGTGGGTGACCGGTGCCGAGACCTGCGAGCTCGCGATGGCGCTCGACGCCGTCGGCGACCATCGGCGCGCCCTCGCGCTGGTGGCCGACATGCAGCACCTGCGTGAGTCCGACGGTCGCTACTGGACCGGCTGGGTCTACGGCGACGCGACGCAGACCGACGAGCCACGCAACGTCTACTGGCCGGTGGAGTACACGACCTACACCGCCGCCGCGGTGATCCTCGCCATCGACGCCCTCGGCGAGGTCGCCGGCCACAGCACGGCCGGCTCCGGGATCATGCGCGGCACGTCGCTGGCTCCGCACTTCGCCGAGCTCGGGCTCGAGTGCGGCTGCCCGTCACCCGACTGGGTCGCCAGCTCCACCTGAGGTCCGGCGCAGCACCTGCATCGACCCGACCGACTCCACGCTCTCGAAGGCGCCGCTCTCGAGGGCGCGCAGGTAGACGTGGTACGGCGCCTGACCGCCATCGGCGGGATCGGCGAACACGTCGTGGATGACCAGCGCGCCGCCGTTCATGATCCAGTGCGCCCAGCCCGTGTAGTCGTTCTGGGCATGGATCTCGGCGTGCCCGCCGTCGATGAAGAGCAATGACAGCGGAGTGCGCCACGGCAGGCTGACCTTCGTCGACGCGCCGAGGATGGCGACGACCTGGTCCTCCAGGCCGGCTGCGGCCAGGGTGCGCCGGAAGGTCGGCAGCGTGTCCATCCGTCCGGTGTCGGGGTCGACCAGGCTCGCGTCGTGGTGCTCCCACCCGGCTTGGTTCTCCTCCGAGCCGCGGTGGTGGTCGACCGTGAAGACCACGGCGTCCGGCCCGCCCGCCTCGCGCGCGGCGGCACCGAGGTAGATCGCGGACTTGCCGCAGTAGGTCCCGACCTCGAGGAGCGGACCGTACGCCGCCCGCTCGCAGGCGGTCCGGTGCAGCAGCATCCCCTCGTCCTCGGGCATGAAGCCCTTCGCGGCCAGGGCGTGGCTCAACCAGTCGTCACTCACGCTCTCAGACTAGTAGAGTTGGAACACGTTCTAGTTTTCAGCCGGCCGTCTCCGAGATGTGGCCGGCGGGTCCGAAGGGTGTCCCCATGTCGATCGGCATCTCCGACGAGCACGTCGAGCTGGCCAGCAGCCTGCGCAAGTGGGCCGCGAGCCTCCAGGGCATCGACGCCGTGCGGGCGGCCGAGGACGACGCTTCGGCGTCGTACGACGCGATCTGGGCGGCTGTCGGCGAGATGGGCGTCGCCACCATCGCACTGCCCGAGGCGCTCGGCGGCGGTGACGGCACCGTGCTGGATGCGGTCGTCGCGCTGGAGGCCTGCGCCCACGAACTGCTGCCCGGACGTCTCCTCGGCTCGGTCGTGGCCGGTGCGCTGCTCGCGCGTGCCGGCGTCCCGGTGCCCGCCGACGCCGTCGTCGCACTCTCGCTCGGGTCGGGACCCGTGTGGGATGCCGCCGGTGCCACCCACCTGCTCGCCGGCTCCCCGGACCGGTGGGCCCTGGTCCCGATCGACGCCGCCGTGCTGCGCGCGAGCCGCGGGCTCGACCTGTCGCGCCGCTTCGCCACGCTCGACTCCGTCGACCTCGACGGGCCCGGCGCGGTGGCCGCGCCCGGTCTGAGCGCCGAGCTGGTGCGTCGGACCGCGATCACCTTCGCGGCCGCCGAGGCCGCGGGCGTGGCCCGGTGGTGCCTGGAGACCGCGGTCGAGTATGCGAAGGTCCGCGAGCAGTTCGGTCGCAAGATCGGCAGCTTCCAGGCGATCAAGCACCTGTGCGCCGAGATGCTCGAGACGGCCGAGGCGGTGACCGCCGCCGCGTGGGACGTCGCTGCCGCGGCCGGCGACGAGAGCGCCGACGAGCAGTGGGCCTTCGCCGCCGACGTCGCCCTGGTCACCTGCTTCGACGGCGCCGTCGAGGTCGCCAAGTCCTGCATCCAGGTGCTCGGTGGGATCGGCTTCACCTTCGAGCACGACGCGCACCTCTACCTGCGTCGGGCCCTGAGCCTGCGCGGTCTGCTCGGTGACGCCGACGAGGCCGCCCTGCGTCTGACCGACCGCGCGGTCGCCGGCGTACGCCGACGGCTGGCGCTCGACCTCGAGGGGCGCGACGACGCGATCCGCCCCGGCCTGCGCGAGCAGGTGGCGGGGGTCGCAGCGCTCCCCGAGGACCAGCGTCGTACGGCCCTGGTCGAGACCGGTCTGCTGATGCCGCACTGGCCGGCGCCGTACGGGTTGGGGGCCGACGCCGTGCAGCAGATCGTCATCGACGAAGAGCTGGCTGCGGCCGAGGTCACCCGTCCCGACATCGTGATCGCGGCCTGGGCGGTGCCGACCATCCTCGAGCACGGCACGGACGAGCAGCGCGAGCGCTTCGTGCGCGACTCGCTGCTCGGCGACATCGTGTGGTGCCAGCT
>WLIH01000412.1 GCA_009702305.1 Actinomycetota bacterium
CTGCACAACGTCGAGACCGAGGGGCGACTCCCCCGGCACCCAGGACACGATCGACCACGGCCGCGGGAAGGCATCGCTGGGACGGCCGACGGCGACGACGTCCGGGACCGGCACGGGCAGGTGGGGCGCAAGTCCCGGCAGCCAGCGCACCTCGCTCGCGAGGTCCGCGACGTAGTCGTCGGATCGCGGCAACCGGATCGCCAGGGCGTCCCCCACGCGGAAGACCCAGTTGCTGCTGCCGGACACCCCGATCTCCCGGACCGGTAGGTCGCCGAGGTGGGGAGCCTGCTCACGGAGCAGCCGGGTCACGATCCCGAGGTCGGGGACGGCCTCGGCCGCTCCCCCGGACGATCTGCTCACGAGGAGATGATCGCCGATCCGAGCGGCCACGGAACCTGCATTTCGACGGCCGCCCTCGACATCGCTCAGCGCGAGAAGTCGACCTCGGCCGTGTCGACCACGCCGGCCGTGCGACCCGGGGCCGTGTGATAGCGCCAGTAGAGGTTGGTGTGGGCGATGACGGCCTCCGGAGGAGGAGCACCCCACTCCGTCTGGTCCTCCGTGGTGTGGGCGTCGCCCACCAACGTCACGTCGTAGCCGCGGGTCAGCGCCCCGTGGATCGTCGAGCGGATGCATTCGTCGGTCTGGGCACCGGCCACGACGAGGCTCCCGACACCGGCGCGTGCCAGGACGCCCTCGAGGTCGGTCTCCTCGAAGGAGTCCGCGTAGCGCTTGTGGACCAGGGCCTCGTCCTCGTCACGGACCAGCTCGGAGACGTACTCCCACTCCTCGCTCCCCCGCACCAGGTGCTCGCTGGAGTGCGCGACCCAGACGACGGGCACCGACGCCTCCCGCGCCCGATCGACGAGCCGGGCGACGTTGGCCACGACGGCGTCGCGCTCGTGGGTGCCGGCGACGACGCCGCGCTGGACGTCGACGACGACGAGTGCGGTGCCGGGGCGGTCGGTCAGCGTGGTCATGGCGGATCTCCTCTGGTCGGGACCATCGAGGCTAGGCGCGCCCTCCGACAGTCGAGGCGCGATCATCGACCTCACATCGCGGCAACTCAGATCTCGGACAGCCTCGGTACGACGTCGGCACAGACCCGCGTGGTCCAGGCGACGGGATCGGCGTCGGTCGGCCCGGTCGTGACGAGGGTGACGCCCAGGGCGGCGTACTCCTCCATCGCGCGGAGGAACCCGTCCGGGTCGCTGCCGGGGTCGAGCTGGCCGATGATGGTCTTCTGGATGGCGTCGTAGTCGCGTCCGAGCCGGTCGCAGTGCTCGCGGAGGACCTCGAGCTTGTGGGCGACCACGTCCGGGCTCTCGGCGAAGAGGTTGCAGGCGTCGGCGTACTGCGCGACCATCCGCAGCGTCTTCCTCTCCCCCGCTCCCCCGATCATGATCGGGGGTCGCGGCCGCTGCACCGGCTGCGGCACGTTGCGCGTCTCGGCGAGCTGGTAGTGCGCGCCGGCGTAGGGGCCGTCGTCGTCGCTCCACATCTGCTCGCAGATCTGCAGCGTCTCCTCTAGCCGCTCGAACCGCTCGCTCATCGAGGGGAACGGCACCCCGAGGCCGGCATGCTCGCGGTCGTACCACGCTGCGCCGAGACCGAGCATCGCGCGCCCGCCGGAGAGCACGTCGAGCGTGGTCACGATCTTGGCGAGCAACCCCGGGTGGCGGTACGTCGCGCCGGTGACCAGCAGGCTCAGCCGGACGCGCTCGGTGACGGCGGCGAGGTAGCCGAGCGTCGTGTAGCCCTCCAGCATCGGCTCGGCGGGGCCGCCGAGGTGCTCCATCTGGAAGTAGTGGTCCATGACGGTGAACCACGCCGCCCCGCCCTCGTCGGCGACGCGCGCCGTCTCGGTCAGCCGCGAGGCCAGGTGGGTGTCCCACTGCGGGTGGGTGAAGTTGGCGTAGTGGATCCCGATCTGCATGGAGCCGACAGTAGAGGGCGGGCACGAGAGGGTGGGCACGAGAGGGCGAGTGGGAGGACACAGGCCCGAAGGGGTGAGCCGACCCGCGCAGCGGCTGCCTACGGTCGTGGACATGAGCGACGACGCACTGACCACCGACCAGCTCGACGCCGTGCAGGCCGTGGTCGACCGGGTGTCGGCCTACCAGGAGTCCGCGCCGGAGAGCACGGTGGAGACGGCTCTCCTCGAGGGCCTCGAGCAGGCCCAGGTCGGGCTCGACTCCCACCAGGTGCGTCTGCTGGCCGAGGCGATCGAGGCCGACGACGGACCCGCGGACGCCGCCGTCGTGCTGGGCGGCTGATCGACCCCCTACGGTCGGGCCATGGCCTCGACCCCGGCGACCCCGCACCTGCGCGTCGACCTGGAGCGACTGCGCCGCAACGTACGACGCGCGGCCGAGCACGCGGCCGCGGCCCGCGTCGTGCTGCGACCGCACGCGAAGACCCATAAGTCGGTGGAGATCGCTCGCCTCCAGCTGGCCGCCTCGCCGTCGGCCTGACCGTGGCGACCGTCGGCGAGGCGGAGGTCTTCATGCGCCACGGCTGCGACGACGTGTTCATCGCCTATCCGCTGTGGCTGGACGACGACCGCGCTCGACGGCTGCGCGACCTGGCCGACCTGGGACGGGTGGCGATCGCGGTCGACTCGGTCGAGGGTGCCGCCAACGCCGGTCGACGACTCGGCGGCAGCGACATCGAGGTGCTCGTCGAGGTCGACTCCGGCCACCACCGCACCGGCGTGCCGGCCGCCGAGGCGGGACCGGTCGGAGTGGCGGCCGAGCGGTCGGGCGTGCGGGTGCGCGGCGCCTTCACCTTCCCCGGGCACGGCTACTCCCCCGGTCAGGCCGCACGTGTCGCCCGCGCCGAGCGCGACGCCCTCACCGCGGCCGCGACGTCGCTGCGCTCGCATGGCCTGCGCGTCGACGTGCTCTCCGGCGGATCGACACCGACGCTGACCGCCAGCCTCGGCACCGACCTGGCGACACCGCCCGACCGGGCCGACGGCCGGGCCGACGGCCGGGCCGACGGCCGGGCCGACGACTGGGCCGACGACGCTGCGCTCCTCGAGCTGCGCCCGGGGGTCTACGTCTTCGGCGACGCTCAGCAGTGGGAGCTCGGCGCCTCCCCCTCCGACATCGCCCTGACCTGCTCCGCCACGGTCGTGAGCCACGCCGGCGGTCGGCTGGTGCTCGACGCCGGCAGCAAGGTCCTGGGCGCCGACCGGGCGGCGTACGCGACCGGCTACGGACGACTCCTGGAGCACCCCGAGGCCCGGGTGGTGATGCTGTCGGAGCACCACGCCGTCGTCGACCTGGACGGCGCTCCCCTCCCGCCGCTGGGCAGCCGGGTCTCGGTCGTGCCCAACCACGTGTGCGCCGCGGTCAACCTCGCCGACGAGCTCTGGGTCGACGAGGCAGGCGGTCTGCGCCCGTGGCCGGTGAGTGCCCGCGGCTGCAACGCGTGAGGCCCGCGGACCCGGCGACCAGGGCTGAGAAGGCC
>WLIH01000413.1 GCA_009702305.1 Actinomycetota bacterium
ACCGATTCGACCCCGGTTGGCAAGCCGGGGAAGACGAGGGGCGGGCCAGGTGGCCCGCCCCTCGCGGCATGTCTGCCCCCGCTCGCGAGCCGTAGGCTGCGATCCATGGCTGGTTACTCCGGCACCCCGCTGGTCACCAAGCTCGGCATCCGCGAGCAGCATCTCGTGCTGGTCGACCGGCAGCCGTCGGAGGTCGACCTGGGTGACCTCGGCGGTGCGCGCGTCGTGCGCCGCCTCACCGCCACCCATGACGTCGCGCTCACCTTCCACCACCGCCGCGCCCCGCTGGCGGCCCGCCTGCCGGTGCTCTTCGAGCGCACCAGCTCCGCAGGCATGGTGTGGGTGTGCTGGCCGAAGAGGTCGGCTCGGGCCGCGGTGCTCGAGGCGAGCGGGATCGTCGTGGACCTGGATGACGCGCAGGTGCGCTCGCTCGGCCTGGATCTCGGATTCGTGGATGTGAAGGTCGCAGCGATCGACGACACCTGGTCGGGCCTGAAGTTCGTGCGCCGTCTGGCCGATCGCTAGCTGCTACCGCGCCGCCCGTCGTCCACCGCGAGGGCGCGGGGGAGTTGGCGGCGTCGTGCCGGAGAGTCGTTGCAGGATCCGTGAGGCGAGCAGCAGACCCAGGAACAGGCACGCCATCGCCCCGACGGAGGCCAGGGCCAGGAACGCCCAGTCGCTGGCTGCCCCGGAGGTGCGTGCTCGGGAGCCGAAGTCGATGGCGAGGTAGACCAGATATCCCCAGGCGACGGCGCTGGCGGTGATCCCGGCGACCAGTGGCAGCAGCCTCAGACGGGACCGCTGGTGATGCTGGTCATGGTGCTGTACGTGATCCTGGGGAGGGGCGGCAGCGTCGCGTCGCGCACCGGCGTGCCGCCCCGCGCTCGCGTCGCTGCGCTCCCCGTCGATGTGCCCCTCCTCCATCGCCCCAGTCTGACCTACCGGCGGTCGTGCTGCGCGGCTCTCCCGGCCTGCGACACGCCGGGCTCCGGGCGTCGACCCCGACGCCCGTCAGGCCGCTGACCTGCAGGTTTAACACCGCTGTGACCTGGATCGCAGAACCTCGGCCGGGCTACTTGCGCCCTCTGGTGGAGGAGGCGTACGGTTACCACTACATCTAGTAGTTACACCGTTGTAGTTATCCACATCTAGTCCACAGTGACCGGGGTGGCGACTCACAGTTGACGGCTGGTTGTGCACAGGAAAGCCCCCGTTCTCCACACCCTCGCCCCCCTCGTCCGGGTGGCTCAGGCGTGTCCGGAGGGTGGTCGATCCGCCCCGATCCGCCCCAGACCCATGCCGTCGAGAGGAGCCACCGCGATGCATTGCCCCTACTGCCGGGCCACCGACACCCGCGTGCTCGACTCCCGCGTGGGCGAGGACGGCAGCTCGATCCGGCGCCGGCGCACCTGCTCGTCGTGCGCGAAGCGTTTCACCACGGTGGAGCAGATGCAGCTCACGGTCGTGAAGCGGTCGGGGGCCACCGAGCCCTTCGTCCGGGAGAAGGCCGTCGCCGGCGTACGCAAGGCCTGCAAGGGCCGTCCGGTCACCGAGGACGAGCTCGCGTGCCTGGGCCAGGCCGTCGAGGACGCCCTGCGCCTGGACGGAGCGGCCGAGATCCCGTGCCACGAGGTCGGTCTGGCCATCCTCGGCCCGCTGCGTGCGCTCGACGAGGTCGCCTACCTGCGCTTCGCCAGCGTCTACCGCGCCTTCGAGTCCGCGGCCGACTTCGAGGAGGAGATCGCGTCCCTGCGCGCCGAGCGCGCCGTCGTGATCGACCTCCCTGCTCCCCAACCAGCCGCCAGCGGCTGACCACAGACCGCCCGGCAGGTAGTGGGGAAGCTGCCTGCCGGGCGCACCATCTCGTCCCCGACTCGTCCGACTCGACACCACTCGACTGTCAGACCCCCGAGTCACGATGGGACCAGCACCACCGAGCACCCCACAGCACACTCCATCAGCACGACCTCATACCGGGACACAGAGGAGCAGCAATGACCGAGACGGTGAGCGGCGCAGGGACCAGTGCCGCCGGCCAGGCCGAGGGCCTGACCATCGAGCGCGTCTTCAGCACGGCAGGGGTGCACCCCTACGACGAGCTGACGTGGGAGCGTCGCGACGTCGTCCAGACCAACTGGAAGACCGGCGCGACCGTCTTCGAGCAGCGCGGCGTCGAGTACCCCGACTTCTGGTCGGTCAACGCCTCGACGATCGTGACGACCAAGTACTTCCGCGGCGCGGTCGGCACCGACGCCCGTGAGTGGAGCCTCAAGCAGCTCATCGACCGGATCGTGAAGACCTACACCAAGGCCGGCATCGACCACGGCTACTTCTCGACCACGGCCGACGCCGAGGTCTTCGAGCACGAGCTCACCTGGCTGCTCGTGCACCAGTACTTCTCCTTCAACTCCCCGGTCTGGTTCAACGTCGGCACGCCGTCGCCGCAGCAGGTCTCGGCCTGCTTCATCCTCTCGGTCGACGACTCGATGGACTCGATCTTGAACTGGTACAAGGAAGAGGGCTTCATCTTCAAGGGCGGCTCCGGTGCCGGCCTGAACCTCTCCCGCATCCGCTCCTCCAAGGAGCTGCTCTCCTCCGGCGGCACCGCCTCGGGTCCGGTCTCGTTCATGCGTGGCGCGGACGCCTCCGCGGGCACGATCAAGTCCGGTGGCGCCACGCGTCGCGCGGCCAAGATGGTCGTCCTCGACGTCGACCACCCCGACATCGTCGAGTTCGTCGAGACCAAGGCGCGCGAGGAGGACAAGATCCGCGCCCTGCGCGACGCCGGCTTCGACATGGACCTCGGTGGCCAGGACATCACCTCCGTGCAGTACCAGAACGCCAACAACTCGGTGCGCGTCAGCGACGAGTTCATGCGCGCGGTCGAGGACGGCACTGAGTTCGGCCTGCGCGGTCGCAAGAGCGGCGAGGTCATCGAGACCGTCGACGCCCGCGAGCTGTTCACCAAGATCGCGAAGGCGGCCTGGGAGTGCGCCGACCCGGGTCTGCAGTACGACGACACGATCAACGACTGGCACACCAACCCCGAGACCGGCCGCATCACCGCGTCCAACCCGTGCTCGGAGTACATGTCGCTCGACAACTCCTCGTGCAACCTCGCCTCGCTGAACCTGCTCAAGTTCCTCAAGGACGACGACACGTTCGACGGCGCGCTGTTCGCCAAGGCGGTCGAGTTCATCATCACGGCGATGGACATCTCGATCTGCTTCGCGGACTTCCCGACCGAGCCGATCGGCGAGACGACCCGCAACTACCGTCAGCTCGGCATCGGCTACGCCAACCTGGGCGCGCTGCTGATGGCGATGGGCCTGGGCTACGACTCCGAGGGTGGGCGCACGATGGCCGCGACCATCACCTCGCTGATGACCGGCCAGTCCTACAAGCGCTCCGCCGAGCTGGCCGGCGTTGTCGGCCCCTACGCCGGCTACGCCCGCAACTCCGAGGCGCACAA
>WLIH01000414.1 GCA_009702305.1 Actinomycetota bacterium
GATCCCGACGCCGTCGTACGCCGCCCCGCACACCACGAGTCCGGGCACCCGCTCCAGGTCGGCACGGATGCGCGCGACCCGCTCGAGGTGACCGGGCGGGTACTGCGGCAGCGCACCGCCCCAGCGCTGGACGTGCGTGTCGACCGGGCGGGCGGCCAGCCCCACGGCCGCGCGGAGGTCGGCCAGCGACGTCGCGACGAGCTCGGCGTCGGGCGCCTGCAGCGCCAGCTCCTCGCGGTGCCGACCGAGCGAGGTGCGCAGGAGGAGCAGGTCGCCGTCCTCGCTGCGTCCGGCGTCACGGACCCAGTCCCACTTGGCGAAGGAGAAGGTGCTCGCCTTGATCCGGCGCCCGTCGACCGGCGGCACCAGGAAGCCGGACCGGGTGGTCGCGGCGAGCTCGGGCGCGTCGGCCGCCCGGAAGGCGAGGGTCACCACCACGACCGAGGCGGACTCGATGCGCGCCAGCTCGGCGGCCGCGACCGGCGCGAGGCCGGCCAGCAGCCGCGCGGTCGGCGCGGCCGGGGTCGCCAGCACGACGGCGTCGGCGCGGAGCCGCTCGGGCGCGGTCGTCGGGCCCAGGGTGAGCACGTAGGCGCCGTCGTGACGACCCAGCTCGCGCACCGTCTCGCCGGTGCGCAGGGTGAAGCCGCCGTGCTCGACCAGGGCCCTGACCAGACCCTCGGCCAGGCCCGACATGCCGCCGGCGACGCCCGCGAAGACCGGAGCGGCCGGGTCGAACGTCGACGGCAGGGCCGCGGCCTGCTCGAGCATCGAGCCCCGCTCCGCGAAGCGCACCAGCTGGGGCACGGCCGCACGGGCGGAGATCTCACGCGCGTGGCCGGCGTACACGCCACCGAGCAGGGGCTCCACGAGCAGGTCGGTGACCTCCGAGCCGAAGCGCCGGTCGACGAGGTCGCCCACGGAGATGTCGTCGGTGAGGATGGTCGCCGGCAGGCCCGGCTCGCGACGCACCCGGGCCAGGCCGTCGTCGCTGAGGATGCCGGACTCCTCGAGCTGGTCGAGGTCCAGCGGCACCCCCATCAGCGAGCGGGGCAGCGAGCGGAGCACACCGCCGGTCCAGATCGCGGCACTCGCCGTCGTGGGGTGCACGAGCTCCACCCCCACCGCCGCCGCAAGATCGAGCCCCTCCGGTCGACGCGCGAGCATCGCCTCGGCCCCGACGTCGACGAGCACGCCGGCCACCTCGCGCCGGCGCAGCTTGCCACCGGCCTCGGCCGATGCCTCCAGCACCACCACCTCGTGGCCGGCCAGGACGAGGTCGCGGGCGGCGCTCAGGCCGGCGATGCCTCCCCCGACGACGACCACCTGGCTCACCGCGCAAGCGTCCCACGACAGCCCACGCCGCGACCGTCGGGTGCGGACGGCCGCGGCGCGGAGTCGGGGGGAAACTGCTCCCGGTCCCGGGAGCAGGCGATCAGGCGGAGGCGGCCAGCCGGCCGAAGGTGCTGCGGTGGAAGACCAGCGGACCGTCGGCACCAGCGGCCACGACCGACTCCACGGCGTGCAGCTCCAGCAGCACGATCGTGTGGTCGCCGGCCTCGACCTCGCGGTAGAGGGAGCAGTCGAAGCGCGCGAGCCCGTCGTCGAGGGTCGTCGCGCCGTCCTCGGTCGTGGTGACCTGGAGTCCGTCGAAGCGGTGCTCGACGTCGCCGGCCAGCTGGCGGCACACGCCGCCGTGGTGATCGGCCAGCACGGTCAGCCCGAGCCGGGTGGCTCGACGCAGGTCCGGCCAGGTCTTGGAGCCGTTGGCCACGGAGAACGACACCAGCGCGGGCTCCAGGCTGACGGAGGTGAAGGAGCTGGCGGCCAGGCCGATCAGTCGGCCGTCGACCTCGGCGGCCACGGCGACGACGCCGCTCGGGAAGGCGCCGAAGGCCTCCCGCAACCGCTGCGGGTCGAGGTCCTGGTTGGTGGTGAGGGCGGTGAGGCTCATGCGAGAGCTCCTGTCCGGGTGGAGAGCAGGGCGGCGACCACCGGCGCGGCGACGGCGAGCCAGTCGGCGTAGGCCGCCGGGTCGTCGTGCTGGTGGTCGAGGACGTAGAGGCCGCGCGCCGGCACCACGGCGCCGAGCTCGGTCACCACCGGTCGCAGCGTCAGCTCGGGCGCCAACGCGTGGGCCGGACCGGCGCCGAGCATCAGGGGCACCGCGAGTCCGCGCAGGCCGGTGCCGGCGGCGAAACGGTCGAGGAACAGCTTGAGCAGGCCGGTGTAGGTGGCCTTGTACGTCGGGCAGGCGACCACGACGAGGTCCGCGTCCCCGACCTGCTCGACCAGGGCGCCGACGCTCGGGTCGGCCCAGTCGAGCAGCCGGGCACCCAGCGTGGCCAGGTCGACGACCAGGTCCGGCGCGTGCCCGCCCAGCTCGCGGGCGACGTAGGTCGCCGCGTCGAGCGTGCGCGAGGCGGGCTTGGGGTTGCCGACGACGACCGCGGTCCGGATCTCGCTCACGACGCGGCCACCGTGCGGCCGGCGGCCTGGAAGGGCACCGCGCGCTGGTGGTGGGTCGGCGGCGCGGGGTGCTCCCACAGGCCGCGCTCGGCCAGGATCGGCAGCACTCCCTCGCCGAACCAGTACGCGCCCTCGAGGTGGGGGTAGGCCGACAGCACGAACTCGTCGATGCCCACCGAGTGGTACTCCGCGATCCGATCGGCGACCTCCTCGTGGCTGCCGACCAGCGCCGTGCCGGCGCCGCCACGGACCAGGCCGACACCGGCCCAGACGTTGGGGTAGATCTCGAGGTCGTCCTTGCTGCCGCCGTTGAGCTCCAGCATCCGGCGCTGCCCCTCCGACTCGCTGGTCTTCAGCCCGGCCTGCACCTGCTCGATATGGGCGGGGTCGATGCCGGCGAGCAGCCGGTCGGCCTCGGCCCACGCCTCGGCCGCGGTGTCGCGGGTGATCGTGTGCATCCGGATGCCGAAGCGGATCTCGGTGTCACGGCCCTCCTCGGCGGCGAGCTTGCGGATCCACTCGACCTTCTGCGCCACGGCCTCGGGCGGCTCGCCCCAGGTGAGGTAGACGTCGGCGTGACGAGCGGCGACGCGACCGGCGGCCGGCGACGAGCCGCCGAAGTAGATCGCCGGCACGGGGTCGGGGATCTGGTCGAGCCGGGCGGCCTCCACCTGGAGGTGCTCGCCGTCGAAGTCGACGGTCTCGCCGGCCCACAGCCGGCGCACGATCTCGAGGAACTCGTCGCAGCGGGCGTAGCGGGCGTCCTTGTCGAGGAAGTCGCCGAACATCCGCTGCTCGTGGCTCTCGCCGCCGGTGACGACGTTGAGCAGGAGGCGCTGGCCGGAGAGGTTCTGGAAGGTGCCGGCCATCTGGGCGGCGAGGTACGGCGACATCAGGCCGGGCCGGAAGGCGACCAGGAACTTCAACCGCTCGGAGACCTGGCTGAGCATCGCGGTGGAGAGCCACGCGTCCTCGCACCACGCACCGGCCGGCGTCAGCGC
>WLIH01000415.1 GCA_009702305.1 Actinomycetota bacterium
GGCCCAGCCCGCCATCGCGTCGGGATCGAGGGTGATCAGCGCGACCACGAAGTTGCGCTCGTTGCCGAAGACCATGAACTGGCTGGCGTAGGGGCACAGCGCCTTGAACTTCGACTCGATCGCCGAGGGGGCGATGTACTTGCCACCGGAGGTCTTGAACAGGTCCTTGATCCGACCGGTGATCGTGAGGAAGCCGTCGGCGTCCAGGCTGCCCTTGTCGCCGGTGTGCAGCCAGCCGTCCTCGGTCAGCGTCTTCGCGGTCTCCTCGGGGAGGTTGTGGTAGCCCGCCATGATGTGCGGCCCGCGCAGCATCACCTCGTCACCCTCGCCGATCTTGACCTCGGTGCCCGGCAGCGCCGGTCCGACGGTGCCGATCTTGTAGTTGTCGGGGTGGTTGACCGTCGCACCGGCGGTGTTCTCGGTCATGCCGTAGCCCTCGAGGATCAAGATGCCCGCGGCGTGGAACCACTCGGCGATCTCGCCGTTGAGCGCGGCGGAGCCCGAGATGAAGAACCGCACGCGACCGCCGAAGCGCTCACGGACCTTGCTGAAGACGAGCTTGTCGAAGATGCCGTGCTGCACCTTGAGGGCGAGCGGCACCGGCTTGCCGTCGCGCTTGAGCGCGTCGACCGCGAGACCCACCTTGAAGGCCTGGTTGAAGATCTTCTCCTTCGCACCGCCCTCGGCCTGCTGCATCGTGACGATGCGCCCGTAGGCCTTCTCGAAGATGCGCGGCGCGGCGCCCATGAAGGTCGGCTTGACGATCCCGAGGTTCTCGACGATCCGGTCCACGCGGCCGTCGATCGCGGTGGCGAAGCCGCAGGCCAGCTGGGCCGAGAGCAGCACCTTGCCGAACGAGTGCGACATCGGCAGCCACAGGAACTGCAGGTCGTCCTCGCCGAGGATGCCCTGCACCTGGATGGAGGCGCCCTCGTAGACCCACGCGCGGTGCAGCAGGCGCACGCCCTTGGGGCGACCGGTCGTGCCGGAGGTGTAGATCAGGGTGGCGAGCTGCTCGGGCTCGATCGCCGCGATCGTCGAGGTGATGGCGTCGGGGTGCTCGGCGAGGTAGGCGTCGCCCAGGGCGGCCAGCGCGTCCATCGTGATGACGTCGTCCCCGTCGGCGGCCGCGTCGTCGAAGCTGACCAGCTTGACGATCGAGGGCAGCTCGGAGCGGTGCTCGGCGACCTTCGCGACCTGCGAAGCGTCCTCCGCGAAGAGCACGCGGCATTCGGAGTCACCCAGGATGTACGCCGTGTCCTCGGCGTTCGTCGACGGGTAGACCGTGGTCGTGGCACCTCCGGCGCACATCACCGCGAGATCGGCCAGGATCCACTCGTAGCGGGTGCCCGACGCGATGCCCACGCGCTGCTCGCGCTCGAGGCCCAGCGACTGCAGACCCGCGGCGAGGCGCGTGACCAGGTCGCCGACCTGCCGCCAGGTCACCGACTCCCAGGCGTCACCCACCGGGAAGCGGTACGCCTCCCGGTCCGCGGACGCCTCGACACGGTCCCGGAACAGGACGGCGACGTTGGGGACGAGCTGGTCGAGGAACGAGGCATCACGCACGATCGGCATGCGGAGTAACCTAGATCACTACCCCCGTGAAGGCGTAGGGAGTCCGCCAGTTGAGGCGATGTACTGCTCCGCCTTGTCCCGCGCCTTGGGCATCAGGTCCGGCACGCGCAGCAGCTCGGGGAGCAATCGGTGATCGGTGTTGAGCGCTCGGAACATCGTGGAGACGGTGACCCCGTGCCCCGGGCGGTGGATCACCTGCAGCTCGTCACCCGCGGCGATCGATCCGGGGGCCAGCACCTTGAGGTAGGGGCCGGGTCGGCCGACCTGGGCGAAGCGCTTGACCCACGCGGTGTTGTCGTATCCCGACAGCCCCATCCACGCCTTGAAGTCGTTGCACGGCGTGCGCACCGACCGGATCTCGAGGATCACCTCGCCGATCTGCCAGCGCTCGCCGATCTCGGCCTCGTTGACGTCGATGCCCTCGGTCGTGAGGTTCTCCGCGAACTGGCCGGGGTTGATCTCCTGCCCCAGCTCGGCACCCCAGGCGTCGAGGTCCTCGCGGGCGAAGGCGTAGAGCGCCTGGTCGATCCCGCCGTGGTGGCGCGTGTCGGAGACCTCGTCGCCGGCCAGGCCGAGCTCGCCGACGGCCACCGGTCCGACGACCGGCGTCTTGTCCATGGAGGTGTAGCCGATCGCCGCCCAGTCCGCCTCACGGGGACGTCCGACGTTGACGGAGACCAGGTGCGCCATAGCGCCATCCTCGCGCGGACCGCGGCCGCACGCGACCGGATTGGCGCTACTCCTGCACCGCTGTGCGGCGCGACGAGCGCCGCACGGGCTGGGTCACCGCCCCGGTCACCAGGTCTCGATACGGCGCTGGCGCGCCTACTCGACCAGCGAGAGGTCCTCGTTGGTCGAGTGCCGCCGAGCGCCAGCGAGGCGGTGTATCGAGACCCACTCCAGCGCGCGCTGGGACTCCAGCGGTCTACTCATGCACCGCCTTGGCGATGCTGACGCAGGTCGTGAGCCAGTCCTTGCGAGCCGACGGATCGGTGTCGGGCTCCTGGATCGCCCAGAGCGCGTTCTGCAGGACCCGGACCACGACCCAGTCGCGGGCGCGGTCCTCGTCGAGCAGGGCGGCGTCGATCGCGGCGTGGAAGCGACGACGGACGCCGTCGCGGATCGAGCCGGAGGCGACGATCTCGTCCCAGCGGTTCCACAGCAGCGGAGCCACCTCGTAGTGCGGATCGCCGCTGAGCGGCTTCGGGTCGATCGCGAGCCAGCCCGGCTCGTCGGCGCGCGAGCTGGCGAGCACGTTGTCGTAGTGCAGGTCCGTGTGGATCAGCGTGCCCACGGCCCCGGCGTCGCCGAGCAGGTCGCGACCCACCGCGACCGCCTGCGCGACCAATCGGTGCGGCAGCGGGGCGCTGCGATCCAACCCGGCGAGGGCCAGCAGCGTCGGCTCGACGTACGCCGTCAGGGTGCGCAGCTGGGGCGGCGCCGCGACGTGCAGCGAGCGGTAGAGGTCGCCGACGATCTCGCAGGCCTCGACGTCCCACAGCTCACCGAGGTCGCGCGCCTCCAGCCGCTCGGCCAGCAGGGCCCGCCGGTGCGGATCGGCGCGCAGCAGCCGTGCTGCCCCACGCCCGCCCCACCGCTGCAGCGCGAGCGCCTCATGCTCGGACTCCTCGTCGGGGAAGGCGACCTTGAGCACCGCCGGCACGCCGTCGCACGAGCCCGGCAGCACCACCGAGCAGCTGCCCCAGGTCAGCGGCGCGTCGGCCCGCAGCGACCACTCCTCGGCCAGCTCCTCGACCAGTGCGGGCAGCCGCTCCACCCAGGCCGCCCACGCCGGTCCGCGTCCGGCGTACGCACGGACCTCCGGTGGCAGCTGCACGCGGCCATCGTGCACGTCCGGCTACGGTCAGCGCGTGAGCACCCC
>WLIH01000416.1 GCA_009702305.1 Actinomycetota bacterium
CACCAGCGTCATCGACCCGACCTTCGCCGGTCAGTACCTCGGCATCCGGACGCCCGAGGGCAACGCGTCGTACGTCGCCACCCAGGAGGGGCCGGTGACCTTCACCGGCAAGGGCCTCCTCGGCGGTCTGAAGGTCACCGCCCTGCAGGCTCCGGCCCGGCCGTTCTTCGGCCTGTTCGGTCTCTCGCAGGCCGGCACCGGTGCGCTCGCCACCACGATCGCGCCGTTCGGCAAGGCCACCGGCATCGCCACGGCGCCGAAGAGCGCGCTCGGCGCGGTCGTCCCGGCCGCCGACCAGCCCTACGTCGGGGTCTCGGTCGCGGGTGACGCCAAGCACCGCGGCTTCAACGCCGTCACGCTCGGCTGGAACATCGGCGACAACGCGAAGGCAGCCGACTCGGTCAAGCTGCTCGGCGCCGTGCTCAAGGGCTTCGGGGTGAAGGCGAACCGCTACCGCGTGGCCTCGCCGACACCGGTGATCTACACCACCGCGGTGCGCGACAACGTCGAGGGCCGGGCCATCCCGATCACCGCCGTCGTCCTGGGCAACCACGGTCCGGTCCGCCTGTACTACGCCCAGCACGGCAAGAAGTTCGCCTCCGTGCCGATGAAGTCCACGGGCAAGGGCACCTACCAGGCCACGATCCCGGCGAAGGTCTCGACCTTCCACGGCGTGGACTACTACATCAAGGCGGGCCCGGTCTCCGACCTCGGCGGCTACCCCGGTGCGCTCTACCACGGCATCGGCATCGCGATCGGCTGATCCACCCGCACCACCGGCCTCGTGCCCCTGGCTACGCGCTCGCGCGCGGTCGGGGGCACGAGTCGTCTACTGGACCTGGTCGCCGCCGCGGCTGCGCAGCCGGTCGAGCAGCGCGGTGAGGGCGGCCAGGTCGGGCTGGTCGATGCCGGGCTGCTCGAAGACGTCGGTGTTGAGGCGGCCGGTGGCGACCTCGACGACCTCACGGCCGGCAGGCGTGATCGAGGCGCGCACGACGCGTCGGTCGTCGTCGGCCCGCACCCGGTCGACGTACCCCTGACGCTCGAGGCGGTCGACCGCGCTGGTCACGCTCGTGGGGTGCACCTGCAGCAGCGAGCCCAGGCGGGTCATCGGCATCGCGCCCGCCCGGGAGAAGGTCAGGAGCCGCAGGATCTCGTAGCGAGCGAAGGTCAGGTCGAGTGGTCGCAGGACCGCGTCGATGCGCTCCATGAGCAGCTGCTGCACGCGCACGACGGACGTCACCATCGCCATCCCGTCGGCGGCGTCGCCCCAGCCGTGGTCGACCCACTGGCGGTGGGCCTCCCGGATCGGGTCCCGATCATCGGGTGCAGGGGTGGTGGACATCGGGGACAGTCTTGCCTAGTCGTCGCGGATGCGGGCTCAGGCGGTGGGTGGACGTCCGGCGACGGCCGTCGCGTCCAGGTCGTCGTCGTGGTGCGCCCAGGCGTCGAGTCCGGCACCGATCATCAGCGCGCGGGTCCGGGGCGCCTGCTCGACGCTGCTCTCGACCAGGAGCAGCCCGCTCGGGGACAGCCACCGGCCTGCCTGCTCGATGACCCGGCGCTGGACGTCGAGCCCGTCGGCGCCGCCGTCGAGCGCCACCCGGGCCTCGTGCAGCCGGGCCTCGGGCGGCATCAGGGCGATCGCCTCGGTGGGCACGTAGGGCGCGTTGACGACCAGCACGTCGACCCGGCCCCGCAGCGCGTCCGGCAGGGCGTCGTACAGGTCGCCGAGCACGACCCGCTCCGGGACGAGGTTGCGCCGGGCGCACGCCACGGCTGCCGGATCGATGTCGCCCGCCCAGACCTCGGCGGCCGGCACCGCGCGGGCGACGAGCGCGCCGAGGACGCCGGTGCCGCAGCACAGGTCGACCGCGACGCCGCCCTCGCCCAGGGCGGCGATCGCGAGCCGGGCCAGCAGCAGCGAGCGCTGCCTCGGGACGAACACCCCCTCGGCGACCTGGACGCGCAGCCCGTCGACCTCGGCCCAGCCCAGCAGCACCTCGAGCGGTGCGCCGCCGATCCGGGCGAGGACAAGTCGCTCCAGCTCCTCCGGGCCGGCGGCGCTCGCGACCAGCAGCGCGGCCTCCTCCTCGGCGTACACGCAGCCGGCAGCGCGGAGCCGGGCGACGACGGGCGAGGGGTCGGGCACGGGCGCCATCCTCGCGCACGGTGACTAGAACGTGTTCTCATTCCGGTCTATCGTCCTGCGGGTGGCCCCCGACGTCTTCGCCCCCGCCCAGCTCGGTCCCGTCCAGCTGCGCAACCGCACGGTCAAGGCAGCGACCTTCGAGGGGCGGGCGCCGGACGGGCAGGTGAGCGACGCGCTCATCGACTACCACCTCGCCGTCGCGCGTGGGGGGATCGGGCTCACGACCGTCGCCTACCTCGCCGTCGCGCCGGAGGGCCGCACGCACCAGGAGCAGATCGTCCTCGGCGAGGGCACCCTCGCCGGTCTGACCCGGCTCGCCGACGCCATCCACGCGACCGGTGCCAAGGTCGCGGGGCAGGTCGGCCACGCCGGCCCGGTGGCCAACGGCCGCTCCAACGGCGTACGCGCGCTCGCCGCCTCGCGGATGCCCAGCCCGCTCTCGATGCAGATGATCGGCACGGCCAGCGAGGCGGACCTGACCCGGATCACCCGGGCGTACGTCGACGGCGCCCGCATCCTGGTGCGGGCCGGCTTCGACGTGCTCGAGCTGCACATGGCGCACAGCTATCTGATCTCCTCCTTCCTCGCGCCCGGGCTCAACCGGCGCAAGGACCGGTGGGGCGGCTCGCTCGACAACCGCGCCCGCCTGGCCCGCCAGGTCGCCCGCGCCGTCCGCGACGAGGTCGGCTCGTCGGTCGCGCTCACCGCGAAGGTGTCGGTGTCCGACGGCTTCAAGGGCGGCGTCACCACCGACGAGGGCGTCGCCCTCGCCCGGATGCTCGACGAGGACGGCACCCTCGACGCACTCCAGCTCAGTGGCGGCAGCTCGCTGATGAACCCGATGTACCTGTTCCGCGGCGAGGCACCGGTCGCCGAGTTCGCGAAGACCATGCCCCTCGTCGTACGCCTGGGCATGAAGACCCCGGTCGGCAAGTCCTTCATGAAGGTCTATCCCTTCGAGGAGGCCTACTTCCTCGACAAGGCTCTGCAGTTCCGCGAGGCCGTGTCGATGCCGTTGATGCTGCTCGGCGGCATCAACCGCCGCGAGACCATGGAGCAGGCGATGTCCCTCGGCTTCGACTTCGTCGCCATGGGCCGCGCCGTCCTCCGCGAGCCCGACCTCGTCAACCGGCTCGCCGCCGGCCAGGCCACCTCCGGCGTCTGCATCCACTGCAACCGCTGCATGCCCACCATCTACACCGGCACCCGGTGTCCGGTCATCGAGTCGGCCCCCGCCCCCTTGTAACGCGCTGTTAGTCGGTCTTCTGACCCGTTCGAACGGGTCAGAAGACCGACTAACAG
>WLIH01000417.1 GCA_009702305.1 Actinomycetota bacterium
GCTCCCTCCCGACGGCTTCCCGAGCCGACGACTGTATGGCGGGCTAGCCCGCTCCCCGTCCCAACGCGGAGGGGCTGTTCTGGTTACGTGGCCCGCCCAACATGCGAGACGGTCTAGACCATCCGGGTGGCGAGGTCGTAGACCGCACCGGCTCGCGCGAGCTCGAGCGGACCGCTGAAGTGCTGCTGCGCCTCGTCGTACGCCGTGCCGGAGTCGAACCACGGCGGGATGTGCGTCAGCACCAGTCGCGCGGCCCCCATCCGGGCTGCCGTGTCGCCGCACTCTGCTCCGGTGAGGTGCAGGTCGGCGGGGTTGTCGTCGCAGGAGCGGAACGACGCCTCGGCCAGGAACAGGTCGACGCCGTCGGCCACCGCGTCCAGCCCGGCGCACGGACCGGTGTCGCCGCTGTAGCCGATGACGGCGCCGTCGGCGGCGATCCGCAGCCCGAATGCCTCGACCGGGTGCTCGACCGGGATCGCCTCGACCGCGAACGGTCCGACCTCGAACGGCGAGCCCCATGTACGGAAGTCGAACTCCTCGCGCATGCCCGGGTCGAGCGGCAGGTCGTAGGCGCGCGCCATCCGGTCCGCGGTGTCGCTGGGCCCCCACACCGTCAGCTGCGGCTGGGCGCCGGTGGGGTGGTACTTGCGCATGACGTAGTAGCCGCACAGGTCGAGGCAGTGGTCGGCGTGCAGGTGGCTGATCAGCACGGCGTCGACGGTGAGCGGGTCGATGTAGCGGTGCAGCTCCCCCAGCGCGCCGCTGCCGAGGTCGACCAGGAGCCGCCAGGTC
Organism: Actinomycetota bacterium; assembly: GCA_009702305.1. Lineage (GTDB taxonomy): Bacteria > Actinomycetota > Actinomycetes > Propionibacteriales > Nocardioidaceae > Nocardioides. The sequence goes on from WLIH01000417.1 coordinate 793, forward strand.
CGGGGCCCGGACCCGTCGTCGTGCTCGGCCTCGACGAGGTAGCAGCTGGCCGAGGAGTCGGGGCCGGGGTAGGAGCCGGAGCAGCCGATCACCGTGAGTCTCATGCGAGCCCTCCGGCGAACTGGCTCGCCGCGACCATCTCCGGGCCGAGGAAGCGCCGGCCGATGGTCTCGAACTCATCGGGCTGGCCGGTCGTGACGAAGGTGTACGACGGGGTGCCGGACTCGCGCATCAGCCCGGTGCTGACGAGCATCTTGTAGACGTCCTTGGCGCACTCCTCGGCGCTGCTCACCAAGGTGACCGCGTCGCCCATGACGTAGGAGATGACGCCGGTCAGCAGCGGGTAGTGGGTGCAGCCGAGCACCAGCGTGTCCACCCCGGCCGCGCTGAGCGGGTCGAGGTACTCGTGCGCCGCGTCGAGGAGGTCGGCGCCTCCGGTGATCCCGGCCTCCACGAAGTCGACGAAAAGCGGACAGGCCCGCGTGGTCAGCTCGATGTGCGGCGCGGCGGCGAAGGCGTCGTCGTAGGCCATCGACTCGGCGGTGGCGCGGGTGCAGATCACGCCGATCCGGTCGTTGCGGGTGGCGGCCACCGCGCGGCGGGTGGCCGGGTAGATCACCTCGACCACCGGCACGTCGTAGCGCTCGCGCGCGTCGCGCAGCATCGCCGCGCTGGCGGAGTTGCAAGCGATGACGATCGCCTTGACGCCCTGGTGCACGAGGTGGTCGAGGCACTCGAGGGCGTACTCGCGCACCTCACCGATCGGCTTGGGGCCGTAGGGCTGGCGGGCAGTGTCGCCGACGTAGAGCACCGACTCGTGCGGGAGCTGGTCGATCACCGAGCGCGCCACGGTCAGGCCGCCGAAGCCCGAGTCGAAGATGCCGATCGGCGCATCAGTCGTCTGCAGAGACGTCGCCGGTGACATGGTCAGCAAGGCTAGGCGCTCGGGGCCGCTACCGCACGGACCCGGCCGACATTCCTGGTCACACCCGTCCCTGCTCCGACGCAGTGGGCCACGGGTTGAAGCGACAACCACCCAGTCCCTTGGACTGCTGCTGCATCACCGGCGCCGGGCGACCCGGACCGCCGCAGGTGGCGTGGCCGAGGCCGAGCCAGTGGCCGGTCTCGTGGTTGAGCACCATATGGCGGTAGTCGCGCAGCGACCCGCGCGCCTCGCGCCAGGGCGGAGTGGCCAGCCGCCAGCGGTCCTGGTTGATGATCACGTAGCGCCCGACGCGACAGCTGTAGGTGCTCGAGCACCCGGACGAGAACGACGGCACTGTGCTCTCGGCGGCCAGCACGAGCGTGAAGTCGCCGCCGCGCGCGACCCGCACGAAGCGCACGCCGGCGCCGCGCCACCCGCGTGCGTCGTCGTAGGTCTCCTGGGCGAGCCGGGCGAACTCCCCCACGCTCGTCACGATCCGGCCGCGGGTCTCGACGTGGTAGGTGACCGTGCGCCGGACGCCGACGCGGTGGGCGACCGGACCGACCGGCTCCGACGTGGCGCTGGCCCATGCGTGACCGGGCGCCTTGACCGCGACCTGCACGGACAGACGGTGCCCCACGTCCTCGGGGGTGATCACGTGCTGGGCCCGGCGCGGCCCGGCGATCGGTTCGCCGTCGCGCTGCCAGCGGTAGCGCACGATCGTCGGGTCGGTGCGCCAGCGCCCGGGGGTCGCCCTGAGGGTCCGGGGGTAGCGCGCCTCTCCGCGGACGGCCGGCAGCCGGCGGTTGAGCATCGGGGCGCGACGCACCACCGACGTCGGCTCGCTGAGGGCGACCGCGGTGACGCTGTGGCCGGAGGCGTCGGTCGAGGTCGCGGTGACCTCGACGCTCAGCCGGTGACGCAGGTCGTCGAGCCCGAGCAGGTACGTCGACCCGGTCGCGTCGTCGACGGGCACACCGTCACGCAGCCAGCGGTAGGCGAGCTCGACATCGGCCGGATCCCACGTGCCGGGGTCGGCCGTGAGGCGTCGGGCGAAGACGGGCGGACCGGTCACGGTCGGCGGGGTCAGACTCGTGGGGCCGTCGACGCCCTGAGCGGCGACGCCGGGCACCAGAGCAAGCAGGGTGGCGAGCAGGGTCGTGAGCAGCAGACCGGCCAGCCAGAGAGGCCGTCGGCTCAGGCCCACAGCTGGCCCTCGAGCCGGTCCTCCGCCTCGTCGATGGTGCCCTCGTAGGCGCCGGTGGAGAGGTACTTCCAGCCACCGTCGCACACGACGAAGACGATGTCGGCCCGCTCGCCGGCCTGCACGGCCTTGGCGGCTTGACCGAGCGCGGCGTGCAGGATCGCGCCGGTCGAGATGCCGGCGAAGATGCCCTCGAGCTCGAGCAGCTCACGCACCCGGCGCACCGCGTCGCGGGGACCCACGGAGAAGCGCGCGTCGATCAGGTCGGCGTCGTAGAGCTCCGGGACGAAGCCCTCGTCGAGGTTGCGAAGACCGTAGACCAGCTCGCCGTAGCGAGGCTCCGCGGCGACGATGCGGACCTCGGGCTTGGCCGAGCGGAAGTAGCGACTGACACCCATCAGGGTGCCGGTGGTCCCGAGCCCGGCGACGAAGTGCGTGATGCTCGGGAGATCGGCCAACAGCTCGGGGCCGGTGCCTTGCTCGTGCGCGAGGGCGTTGGCGGCGTTGCCGTACTGGTAGAGCATCACCCA
>WLIH01000418.1 GCA_009702305.1 Actinomycetota bacterium
GGGCGCACCTGGAGGACAACATCGCGGCAGCGAGCCTGCGGCTGAGCGAGAGCGACATGGCGGCCCTGTCGACGTGACGGCCACCGGACGGCGGGGCGCAACCCACGCGAAATCCGGCAGGAGTACGTTGCAGGGGTGACTGCGCAGGACCCTCGGGACCAGCACCGCGCTGCCGTCGAACGGCTCCGCGCGTCGTACGCCGCTATCCCCGCAGGGGCACCGGTGAGGTTGGCGAAGAAGACCTCCAACCTCTTCCGGCCCCGGGCGGCGAGCTCCGCGCCCGGCCTCGACGTCAGCGGGCTGACGGGGGTGATCTCCGTCGACCCCGTCGCCCGCACCGCCGACGTGCAGGGCATGTGCACCTACGAGGACCTCGTCGACGCGACGCTGCCGCACGGCCTGATCCCGTACGTCGTGCCGCAGCTGCGCACCATCACCCTCGGTGGAGCGGTAACCGGGCTCGGCATCGAGTCGACGAGCTTCCGCAACGGCCTGCCGCACGAGTCGGTGCTCGAGATGGACGTCTTCACCGGCAGCGGGGAGGTCGTGACGACCCGCCCCGGCGACGAGCTCTTCGACGCGTTCCCGAACTCCTACGGCTCCCTGGGCTATGCCACGCGGCTGCGGATCAGCCTGGAGGCCGTGCCGGCGTACGTCGCCCTGCGGCACCTGCGCTTCGACGACGCGGCGCTGCTGGCGAAGACGATCGAGGCGATCACGGAGTCCGGTGAGCACGACGGGCAGCGGGTCGACGGCCTCGACGGCGTCTCGTTCGAGCCGGGCGAGCACTACCTGACGCTGGCGACCTGGACCGACGAGCCGACCGCCTCCCCGAGCGACTACACGCGTCAGCAGGTCTTCTACCGCAGCATCCAGCAGCGCGAGCACGACCTGCTCACCACCTACGACTACCTGTGGCGCTGGGACACCGACTGGTTCTGGTGCTCGGGTGCCTTCGGCGTCCAGCGCCCGCTGGTGCGCCGGCTGTGGCCGCGGCGGTGGCGTCGCTCGGACGTCTACCACCGGCTGATCGGGCTCGACGAGCGCCTGGGCATCGTCCGCCGTCTCGACGCCCGCGCCGGGAGGCCGCTGCGCGAGAAGGTCATCCAGGACATCGAGGTGCCGGTCGAGCGACTGGCGGACTTCCTCGCGTGGTTCGACGAGGCGGTCGGCATGCGCCCGGTGTGGCTGTGCCCGCTGCGCGCGCAGCGCGCCTGGTCGACGTACCCGCTGGTGCCGGGGGAGACCTACGTCAACGTCGGCTTCTGGGGCACCGTGCACGTCGGCCCCGAGGCGCCCGAGGGGCCGATGAACCGCGCCATCGAGGCCATGGTGCACGAGCTCGGCGGTCACAAGTCGCTCTACTCCGAGGCCTTCTACGACCGCGAGACCTTCGACCTGCTCTACCAGGCCGACCAGCTCGCCGCTGTGAAGGCGGTGCACGACCCCCAGGACCGGCTCACGAGCCTCTACGACAAGGCGGTGAAGAAGCAGTGACGACCCCGTTCACGAAGACCACGCCCACCCTCTCGATCGGAGACGCCGTCGGTGCGTTGCTGCGCGACGGGCTGCCGGTGCGCTTCACGGCGTACGACGGATCCTCGGCCGGGCCCGAGGACGCCGAGATCGGTCTCGAGCTCGTCAACCAGCGAGGCCTCTCCTACCTGCTCACGGCTCCCGGCGACCTCGGCATGGCGCGGGCCTACGTCTCGGGCGACCTGGTCGTGCACGGCGTGCACCCGGGCGACCCGTACGACGCGATGCGGCTCCTGCAGAACCACCTGCGCTTCCGCACCCCGACCGTCGCCGAGGCGTTCACCCTGCTGCGGGGGCTGGGACTCGCGCACCTCAAGCCGCCCGCTCCGCCGCCGCAGGAGCACCTGCCGCGCTGGCGTCGTGCCGTCGAGGGCTTGCGGCACTCCCTGACCCGCGACGCCGAGGTGATCGCGCACCACTACGACGTGTCCAACGAGTTCTACGAGCACGTGCTCGGGCCGTCGATGGCCTACACCTGCGCGGTCTTCGAGTCGCAGGACGCGAGCCTGGAGGCGGCGCAGACCGAGAAGTTCGACCTGGTCTGCCGCAAGCTCGACCTCAAGCCCGGTCAGCGGCTGCTCGATGTCGGCTGCGGGTGGGGGAGCATGGTGCGCCACGCCGCCCGGGAGTACGGCGTCCAGGCGCTCGGGGTGACCCTGTCGCGTGAGCAGGCGTCGTGGGCCAAGGAGGCGATCGACCGCGACGGGCTCGGCGACCTGGCCGAGGTGCGGCACAGCGACTACCGCGACGTGCTCGAGGGTGACTTCGACGCCATCAGCTCGATCGGGCTGATGGAGCACATCGGGGTGCGCAACTACCCGTCGTACTTCGCCTTCCTGCGCGACCGGCTCAAGCCGGAGGGTCGGCTGCTCAACCACTGCATCACGCGCCACGACAACGTCGACACCGCGACCGGTGCCTTCATCGACCGCTACGTCTTCCCCGACGGGGAGCTGACCGGCTCGGGGACGATCATCACGACCGCCCAGGACGCCGGCCTGGAGGTGATGCACGAGGAGAACCTCCGGCTGCACTACGCGCTGACGCTGCGCGAGTGGAGCCGCAACCTGGTCGAGCACTGGGACGAGTGCGTTGCCGAGGTCGGCGAGGGCACGGCGCGTGTCTGGGGCCTCTACATGGCCGGCTCGCGGCTCGCCTTCGAGCGCAACGAGATCCAGCTGCACCAGGTGCTGGCGGTGCGCACCACCGACGACGGTCGCGACGGATTCCCCCTGCGACCCTCGTGGTGACTAGCCTGCACCGGTGAGCACCCGGGCCAGGACGTACGACGCGCAGGTGCTCCAGCGCGCCCGCGTCTCCGACCACCTGGTGCGCCTGGTGCTCGGCGGGCCGGGGCTGGCCGACTTCGCCTCGACCGGAGTGCCCGACGAGTGGGTCGGCCTGGTGGTGCCCGGCCAGTTCCAGAGCCGCTACTACACGGTGCGCGACTGGTCCGGCGGCGAGCTGACCCTCGACGTGGTCGTCCACGACGTCGGGCTCGTCACCGAGTGGGCCGCGCGCGACATCACCGGCGAGAGCGTCACCGTCACCGAGCCGAAGGGGTCCTTCGCGATGCCGCCCGGTGCGGGGTGGCTGATCCTGGTCGGCGACCTGACGGCGATGCCCGCGATGGCGCGGATCACGACCTCGGTCGACGTCCCGGTCCACGTGTGGGCGGAGGTGCCCGACGAGCTCGGCGACTACCTCGCGGCGTACTCCTCGGTGCACTGGATGGCCCCGCCCGCCGACGGCGTGAGTCGGCTGGCCGAGGCGGTCGAGCAGATCGAGTGGCCCGGGGGCGACGGCTACTTCTGGATGGCGGGGGAGTCCGCGCAGATGCGGGCGATCCGCAAGCACCTGATGCGCGAGAAGCGGCTGCCGAGCACGGCGTA
>WLIH01000419.1 GCA_009702305.1 Actinomycetota bacterium
AAATAGATAATCTAATAAAATATAATTAGAGGTTGTGAAAGCTATACTTTCTTTACTATTGTAATTATATAACATACAATGGGAAGAAGGTATGACTTTATCTGCCTTCAATAAAAAAATTGAATAATAATAAAATTCATAGCTAATGATAAAATAGTAAATGAAAAAATTAGTGAAACTATATCATCAGTTGAAAACAACAGAAATATATAAGATTCAATCAATTGAACTTTCTGAGGAAATAAAAAAAATATTAGAAGATTATGAAATAAATCAACTTGTAATATCTGATTTAGTAATTCATGATGATAAAGTGAATGAAAGAAATACTTATTTAAAAAGTTATATATTAGAACATTTTAAAAATAGTAAAAATAAATGTTCTAAATGTGATAGAATTGCGCAATATACAAATATTGAAACTACTACTTTTTTATGTTGGAATCATAGTTTAGAATAATCTAATAAATAATATTGATACTATAGCTTTTTTTATATTAGAATCATGTCTTATAATAATCTAATAAAAATTGAATAATCTAATAAAAAATATTGAAATTAATATATATTTTTATTTATTTTAATATATTAAATGAAAACATCTGAATATCTTAAAGAAATGTATCCAAAAATTAACTCTCTTTTGGGTGAAATAGATAATGAAGTTAAAGAATCAATAAAAAAAATAAAAAAAGATAATAATATGATGTTAATTGATGAAAAAATTAACTTTTTAAGAATTATTTGTGAAGGAGAAGGTTTAATTTTTAATGAATTAAAAAATAAATATTTAAATGAAAAAGAAAAAAAATGTATAAAAGAACAAGTTAATACTATAGACGTATCAAATGAAAATTTACTAGATATTATTGAAATAAATGATAAAACTTATTTTTATGAAAATAAAGAAAATGGTATAATTTATGATCGAGATACAAATAATCCAGTAGGTGTATTTATTAACAATAAACCTATTTTTGATTAATTATTTCTAATAATCTTAATATTGGTTTTTTATGCCAATATTTATATTTATTATTAAATATTAATATATTTTTTTTATCATATGTTTGATTTATAAATGTTTTAATAAAATAATCGAAATCAGATAATCCTCCTAATAAAAGAGAATCATTTGTCTTTTTTTTTTTTAGATAAATTTGCGGAAATGTTTGAATTTCATCAGTTTTATATTTTTCTTTTTCATTTGTTTTTACTATTAAATATTTATATTTTATTTTTAAATTATCAAGCAACTTTATAGCATTTATAGAATAAGGACAATTTTCTAATACTATAATAAATAAATAATACATTAATTTATTTTAGAGAATAAAATCTATTATTTCAATAATATGCATGGAGGTGGATTAATACAATTATTAACTATAGGTTCGGAAGACGCACCTTTAATATTAAATCCGGAAATTACATTTTTTAAAACAGTTTATAGAAAACATACAAATTTTTCAATAGAACAAATTATAAAAAATATAGGTACAAAGAAGTTTGATTGTTTTCATCAATTTAAAATTGACAAAGTTGTTGATTTGATATCTGGATTACATTTTATTATTGATATACCATATTTTGATGTATTAAAAACTGTTACAACAGAAATAATTACAAAAACAGATATTATTAATATTAATGAATTTAGTGTAATGTTTAGTAATATTAAAACATATTTATTTTTTGAGTCAATATCAAAAAAATATTATTTAATTCCTGAGAATTTTTTTAATTTATCTGAAATTGACGATTATGTAAATAATATTGACGGTTATGAATTAGAAAAAAATTTATTAAATAATTTAGAAATTATTAATAGTCAAAATTACGGAGTATCTGTGGATATTCTATCGTTAAAAAAATCGAAATTAAATCAATTATTACCAGTTTTAAGATTAAATTTTGGTCAATGGTCAGAATTTTGGCTTAAAATATTAAATAAAAAAGATAATTTTAATTATTACACACGTTTAATTTCTCAATTATCATTAGTTGAGGAACTAAGTATTAAAATTGATTCAATTATTTTTGAAAAGTTTAATAACTATAATATTTTTTATAAATATAAAGAATATTTAAATTTTGCTAATGAAGTTAAAAATTATTATTATTTAGAAGAAAATACAACATATAATTCTATATATGATTCTGATTATGCATTAACTTTTGCTATCAAAAATAATTTAGATATTAATACTTGTAAGTTAGAAACTCTTAAATTTAATTCATTATTTTTTTTATTTTTATTACAGACACTTTATCCTGATTTTACAACTAATATTAAATCATTCACTTTTTGGAAAAAATATAATTTAATTACAAATAACATTGTTAATGACGATACACCAATTACAACATATAATTATTTTTTAGAATGGGTAAATAGATTTGATTACTATAAAAAAACATCATATGGTGATTATGAAAAATTAAATATAGAAGTTTATGATAAATTTGTTAAAAAATATAACGAATGTGAAACAAATATAACTTTATTATTTAATACAATAAATATAAAACAAAAAGAAAAATTTTGGTGTATTTTATATGCAATTTATTTACGATTTAATAATAAAGACGCATCGTCAAATAAATTAAATAAAATTTGTTTTGATGATTTTTTTATTACAGATAATTCTAATACTCAAGATTTAAAATTTATTGAAAATGAAATTTCTTATATTTATGAAAACAACTATAAAAATTTGTTAATAAAAACAAACACAGATACAACATGGGCAAAATTTGACGAATATTCATATATTCAACCTGTTGACCTTACATTGACATATGTTTATTTATGTTATAAATATTTAGAACTGATTGTTAATAACAATATATTTAATGATAATCATTTTTTAGTTTTATGGAGAAATAAAATAAACATTGCTTATTTTTTTAGAAGTATTGATAATTTAGATAATTATTATTTAGATTATGATATAACAAATCCTTTAAAAAATGTATTTTATTCATTACACGATTATAATGAAGACGATAAAAAATTATCTTTCTATCATAATATTAATTTAACACGTGATATTAATTTAGATATTATTAGAGATGAACTAATTAAAACAATATATAGTGAAAGTTTTTATGGAACAATTAATATTAAACAAAATGATTACAAAGTTAATCATTTAGATATTTCTTCTTATTCACAACAAGATAGTAAAACATACAATATAGATAATCAATTAATACAAATTTACGAGGAATTAACATTTGATATTAAAATTGAAGATTCTCAAATTATTATTAAGGATTCTCAAATTATTATAAAAAATTGGAATAGAAATATTTTTGATGAAATATTTATTAAATACAAAGGTAAGTTTGTAAAAATAATAAATTTTGAAATTAAAGATAATATTGTTTTTATTACAAATCAAAATTTACTTTTAAATGAAA
>WLIH01000042.1 GCA_009702305.1 Actinomycetota bacterium
GCTTCCCCGCCGGACCGCCCGGCCGCTGATCCGCCGAGCGGCGTACAGGGCGCTCGACCGCGTACTAAGGTCATCGGGGGCGGTCCGGGGGCGATCGCTCGCGGGCCGGGGGAGGCCAAGGAGAGACGCCCATGACCGTGACGGACCGCACCGACCAGAGCCGGGTGCTGGCGATCGACCGCTACCGCGTCCTGCTCGACCCGCCGCGCACGGATCTGATCGCGCTGGTCGAGATCGCCGCGCAGCTGGCCGAGGTGCCGATGGCGACCATCAACCTGATCACCGACACCGAGCAGCACCAGATCGCGACCGCGGGATTCGATGCATCGGTCTGCGCGCGTGAGGACTCGATGTGCGCCGTCGTCCTCCACGAGGGCGCACCCGTGATCGTGCCGGACGCCTCGCAGGACCCGCGCTTCCGGGAGAACCCGTTCGTGACCGGCGTGATCGGCGACGTCCGGTTCTACGCGACCCACCAGCTGCGGACGCCGAACGGCGTCGTGGTGGGCACCCTGTGCGTCTTCGACGTGGTCCCGCGCGTCCTCAGCGACGACCAGGAGCAGGCTCTGTCCCAGCTCGCCGACCGGGTCGTCGACCTGCTCGAGCTGGAGCTGCGCACCCGCGAGCTGACCGTCACCGTCGCCGAGCTGCAACGCACCCGGGCCGAGCTGGAGCGGTCGAACCGTCAGCTGGCGGCGTTCGCCGGGCAGGTCAGCCACGACCTGCGCAACCCGCTCACCGCGATGAGCATGTCCCTCGACATGGTCGCCGAGGAGGTCGACGACCTGAGCGGGCTCGGTGCCGACAGCGACGTGCCGTTCCTCGTGCGCCGGGCGATCGCCGGCACCCGACGGATGCAGGGACTCATCGACGACCTGCTCTCGTTCGCCCGGCTCGGTGGCGAGCTCACCGTGGTCGACGTCGACCTCGAGTCGGTGGTCGCGGAGGTGCGCGAGGACCTGGCGACCGTGCTCGTCGACGCCGACATCACCGTCGGGCCCCTGCCCACCGTGCGCGGCGACCTGGTGCAGCTGCGCGCCGTGATGCAGAACCTCGTGGCCAACGCCGCCAAGTTCGTCGGCCCGGGCGAGCGCCCGCGGCTGTCGATCTCGGCACGGCACGATCCGTCGGGGTGGTTGCGCGTCCAGGTCGCCGATCGCGGCCTCGGCATCCCGAGCGAGGAGCGCGAGCGCGTCTTCGAGCCGCTGGCCAGGGCCCACCACGACATCCCGGGCTCGGGCATCGGCCTGGCCACCGTGCGACGGGTGATCGACGCCCACCACGGCCGGATCGGCATCGACGAGACTCCCGGAGGAGGCACGACGGTGTGGTTCGACCTGCCGGTGCCGGAGGACCTCGCCTCCTGACCGGCCACGTGGTCAGTCCTTGTGCGACTTGCCCGGCAGATCGAGCATCCGCTGCAGGGCGACCAAGGCGTGCCGCTCGGTCTCCGGGTCGACCTCGATCCGGTTGACGACGGTGCCCGCGACCAGCGACTCCAGGGCCCACACCAGGTGCGGCAGGTCGATCCGGTTCATGGTCGAGCAGTAGCAGACGGTCTTGTCGAGGAACGTGATGCGCTTGTCGGGGTGGGCCGCGGCCAGCCGCTTGACCAGATTGAGCTCGGTGCCGATCGCCCAGCTCGAGCCGGCCGGGGCGGCTTCGATGGTCTTGATGATGAACTCCGTCGAGCCCACCAGGTCGGCCTTGAGCACCACCTCGTGGGCGCACTCGGGGTGCACCAGGATCTGCACGCCCGGGATCGCTGCCCGCAGCTCGTCGACGACCTCCGCGGAGAAGCGGCCGTGCACCGAGCAGTGGCCCTTCCAGAGGATCATCTTCGCGTCGCGCAGCTGCTCGGTCGTGAGTCCGCCGCCCGGCAGGTGGGGGTTCCAGACGACGCAGTCGTCGAGGCTCAGCCCCAACTGGAGCACGGCGGTGTTGCGTCCGAGGTGCTGGTCGGGGAAGAAGAGCACCTTGCCCCCGCCGTCGAGGTGCTCCTTCTGGGCGAAGGCCCACTCCAGGGCCACCTCGGCGTTGCTCGACGTGCACACGACGCCGCCGTTGCGGCCGCAGAAGGCCTTGATGTCGGCGCTGGAGTTCATGTAGGTCACCGGCACGACCGCGTCGGCGATGCCCGCCGCGGTCAGCGCGTCCCAGGCGGCCTCGACCTGGGTCAGGCGGGCCATGTCGGCCATCGAGCACCCGGCCGCGAGATCGGGCAGGATCACCTGCTGCTCGGGGCCGGTGAGGATGTCGGCCGACTCGGCCATGAAGTGCACGCCGCAGAAGACGATGTACTCCGCGTCGGGCCGGGCGGCGGCGTCGCGGGCGAGCTTGAAGGAGTCGCCGGTGACGTCGGCGAACTGGATGACCTCGTCACGCTGGTAGTGGTGGCCGAGCACGAAGACCTTGTCGCCGAGGGCGGCCTTCGCGGCCCGCGCGCGAGCGACCAGGTCGGGGTCGGAGGCGGCAGGCAGGTCGCCCGGACACTCCACGCCCCGCTCGGACGTCAGATCGACGCCGCGTCCCAGCGGCAGCAGCGGAAGGTCGACGGTGGTCATGCGTCGATCGTATTCCTCGCGCGCAGCCTCACAGCATCGCCCCACTGTGCAGGTACGGCGCGGGCGGAGCCATGTGGCGCAGGCCGAGGTAGCCGAAGGTCCACACGTCGAGGCGGGCGGCGATGGCCACGTCGACCGCCCACTCGTTGGCGTGTGTCACGTGGCCGACTCGCGCTTCGTCCGGCCCGTCGGCCAGCACCGTCCACAGCAGCCGCGTCGCCGTGGGCGCGTCGGTGGCGGCCAGCAGCTGCAGCCGACCGGCGTGGTCGGCGTACGCGTAACCGGCGCGCTCGCCCTCCTGGACGACCAGCAGCCGGCAGGTGGCGGAGAGCAGCTCGTGGTCGGGACCGTGCGAGGCACCCCGGGTGTGCCGGTCCACCGCGTGCAGCAGGTCGAGGTCGGAGCCGTCGCCCTCCTCGACGCCGCGCACGGCCGGGACGAGCGAGCGGTCGAGGGCGCCGGCCAGGAACATCTGCGGGTGCAGGGAGAAGCCGGCCAGCCGGTAGCGGCGCACGGCCTTCGGGTCGACCGACGACGACAGCATCGCGCGCCGGCAGTCGCGTCCGTGCTCCTCGGCGGCGTCGAGCAGCCGGCTGCCGATGCCGCGGCCCTGCGACCCCGGCCGCACGGCGTAGGTCGCCAGGATCCAGATGTCCTCGCGGGCCAGCGAGGTCGCGAAGCCCACCATCCCGCTCTCGTCCTCGGCCACCCAGCAGCCGCCGGGATCGGTGGTCAGGAAGTGCGACGTGCGGCGCACCCAGTCGAGCCGGTGGGCCTCGCCGCGGCCCGATGGTGTCGGCCAGGCGGGCGGGAAGGTGCTGCGGTCCAGCTCGAGGAAGCTGTCGGAGCTGAGCCGCTCGGCCGCCTCCAGGTCGCCTGGCTGCATCGGTCGGATGTGGACGTCGCTCACGCGACCACCGTAGGTCTCGGACAGGATGGGTGCATGCGAGTCCTGGTGGCGCCCGACAAGTTCGCCGGCACGCTGAGCGCCGTCGAGGCCGCGGAGGCGATCGCGGCGGGCTGGCGCCGACATGCCCCCGGCGACGAGATCGACGTCGCGCCGATGTCGGACGGCGGTCCCGGGTTCGTCGACGTGCTCCACGCGGCGCTGGGCGGTGAGCTGCTCGCGGTCACGGTCGCCGGCCCCTTCGGCGCAGCGACCCCCGCCACCGTCCTGCTCACCGGATCGACCGCGTACGTCGAGACCGCCCAGGCCTGCGGCGTGCACCTGACCGGCGGCGAGGGAGCCGAGCGCGCGTCGACGTACGGCGCCGGCGAGCTGGTCCTGGCCGCGATCGCGACCGGGGCGACCACGGTCGTGGCCGGTCTCGGCGGCAGCGGCACCAACGACGGGGGAGCGGGGCTGCTCGCGGCGCTGGGCGCCACGGCCGACGTCCGCCTCGACGCCGGCGGCGCAGCCCTGGCCGGGGTCGGCGAGGTCGACCTGGCGGGCGCTCGAGCACGGGTCGGGGCGACGAGGTTGGTGGCGGCCACCGATGTGGACTCGCCGTTGACCGGCCTCTTCGGCGCCACCAAGACGTTCGGCCCGCAGAAGGGCCTGGCCGAGGAGCGGCTCGTCGAGCTCGACCGCCACCTGGAGGACTTCGCCGCGGCGACCGACCGGCGCACCTCCCTGGAGAAGGGTGCCGGCGCGGCGGGCGGCCTGGGCTTCGCGCTGCTGTGCCTCGGCGCGACCCGGGAGCCCGGGATCGGCCTGGTCACCGATGCCGTCCGGTTGGCGGAGCGGGCCCGGCTGGCCGACCTGGTGGTGACCGGGGAGGGCGCGTTCGACTTCTCCAGCCGCTCCGGCAAGGTGCCCTACGGCGTCGCGGCGGTGGCCGAGCAGGCGCTGCGGCCGTGCGTCGCGCTGGCGGGTCAGGTGCTGGTCGGCTCGCGGGAGATGCGGGCGCTCGGTGTCGAGTCGGCGTACTCCCTGGTCGACCTCGTGGGCCTGGACCGCGCCCTCGCCGAGCCCGGCCGGGCGCTGTCCGAGCTCGCCGAGCGAGTCGCGCGCACGTGGTCCCGGTGACGATCGGGCGGACCCGTGGAGCGCGGCTGGGGAATACCGCAGCGTGTGCGACCATTGACCTGAAGACCGACCACATCGACTTCTGTCACAGAGCTGGGAGCACCACATGACCGAGCAGGTGGAGATCACCACCGAGACCCGCACGGACCAGGTCAACCTGAGCCCCGTCGCGGCCAGCAAGGTGAAGGCTCTTCTCGAGCAGGAGGGCCGTGACGACCTGGCCCTGCGCATCTCGGTGCAGCCCGGCGGCTGCTCGGGGCTGCGCTACCAGCTGTTCTTCGACGAGCGCACCCTCGACGGCGACGTCGTCACCGACTTCGACGGCGTGTCCGTCGTCGTCGACCGGATGAGCGTGCCCTACCTCAACGGCGCGACGATCGACTTCGTCGACTCGATCGAGAAGCAGGGCTTCACCATCGACAACCCCAACGCGACCGGCTCCTGCGCCTGCGGAGACTCCTTCAACTAGGTCCGCAGTCCAGCACCGACACGAGAGCCCCCGCCGATCGGCGGGGGCTCTCGTGCATGACGGGGCAGTGTCGACGAGGGGTCAGTCGAGGTGCAGGTGCAGCGCATTGGCCAGGCGCTGCGCCGCGATCGGGAACTCGATCTCGCGCACGGCGGGGGTCGAGTGGGCGCCGACGAGCACCAGGTCGGGGCGCTCGGCGAGGTGGAGGTTGTGGGAGGCCGCTTCGCAGTCGGCGTGCATGTCGTGCGGACTGGTCAGCTCGTCGTAGGCAAGGTGGCCGGGGGCTTCGCTGGAGGTCATGACCTCGACGCTAGGTGCTACCGACGGGTACGCCCACCTGTACCGACGGGTAGTGTCCCGTGGCGTGCCCGACGCCTCGACCGCCTCCGCCGCGACCACCGGATCCCTGCTCGTCGCGGGCTCCATCGCCACCGACCACCTGATGAGCTTCGCCGGGAGGTTCGAGGACTCCCTGGTCGTCGAGCAGCTGCACAAGCTCTCGGTCTCCTTCCTCGTCGACGACCTCGAGATCCGGCGCGGCGGCGTCGCGCCCAACATGTGCTTCGGCATGGCCCGTCTCGGGCTGCGTCCGGTGCTGGTCGGTGCCGCGGGGGAGGACTTCGGCGACTACCGGTCCTGGCTGGAGCGGCACGGCGTCGACTGCTCCGCCGTGCGCATCTCGGAGAGCAAGCACACCGCCCGCTTCGTCTGCACGACCGACTCGACGATGGCGCAGTTCGCGTCGTTCTACCCCGGCGCGATGAGCGAGGCACGGCTGATCGAGCTGGCGCCGATCGTCGAGCGCGTGGGGGCGCCGGAGTTCGTGCTGATCGGAGCCGACGACCCCGACGGCATGCTGCGCCACACCGAGGAGTGCCGCCAGCGCGGCTATCCGTTCATCGCCGACCCCAGCCAGCAGCTGGCCTTCGGCGAGGGCGACCTGATCCGTCGGCTCGTCGACGGAGCGAGCATCCTGTTCTCCAACGAGTACGAGTCGCACCTGATCGAGCAGAAGACCGGGTGGAGCGCCGACGAGGTGCTCGCCCGCGTCGCCACCCAGGTCACGACCCTGGGTGCCGAGGGCGTCCGGATCCGTCGTGCCGGCCACGACGACATCGTCGTCACCGCCGCGGTCGGGGTGGTCGCCGTCGAGCCGACGGGGGTCGGTGACGCGTTCCGGGCGGGATTCCTCGCCGCGACGGCCTGGGGGCTCGGGTTGGAGCGGTCGGCCCAGGTCGGCTGCGTCCTGGCGGCGTACGTCGTCGAGACGGTCGGCACCCAGGAGTACTCCTTCACCTCGGAGCAGTTCCTCGCCCGGGTCGAGGCGTCGTACGGCGCGTCGGCGGCCGGGGAGATCGCGCCCCACCTCTCGATCTGAGGCAGGTGCCCGGCGGGCATCAGCTCGTGCGACGCACCAGGTAGCGCGGGGTGCCGTCGTCGGCGAGGTCCTCGCCGACGTACTCCTGACCGCGCATCCGGCACCACGCCGGCACGTCGTACCTCGCGGCCGCGTCGGTGGCGACCACGCCGACCAGGTCGCCGACCTCGGCCTCGGTGTAGCGACGGGCCAGCTCGATGATCGGCAGTGGGCACAGCTGACCGCGGCAGTCGAGCTCGATCACGCGCGCAGCCCGGCGACGACCTCGGGCAGCACGCGGCAGAACTCCTCGACCTGCGCCTGCGTGGCGTCGCGCCCCAGCGAGACGCGCACGTTGCCGTGGGTCAGCGCGCCCATCGCCGCGAGCACGTGGCTGGGCTCGAGGGTGGACGCGGTGCACGCCGAGCCGCTCGCCACGCCGAAGCCGCGCCGGTCGAGCTCGGTGACCAGCGCCTCGCCGTTGACGTAGAGGCAGGAGAAGGTGACCAGATGGGGGAGCCGGCGCACCGGGTCGCCCACCACCTCGGTGTCCGGCAGGTCCGACGCCGCGCGCCGGACCCGGTCGACCAGCGCGACGTGACGCGCGTTGGTGTCCTCCCGCTCGGCCACGACGGCCTGGAGCGCGGCTGCGGCCGCGAGTGCGGCCGGCACGTTCTCGAAGCCGGTGCTGCGTGCGTCGGCGCGGTCGTCATGCGGGAAGGGCTGCTCCCAGCGCGCCGCCTGGCGCACCAGGAGGACGCCGACGCCGGCCGGGCCGCCCCACTTGTGGGCCGACCCCGCCGCGGCGGACCAGCCGTGCTCGGGCAGCGGGAGGCGGCCCATGGAGGCGCAGGCGTCCATGAAGAGCGGCACTCCGTCGGGCAGTTCGAACGCGCCGACGTCCTGCACCGTGCCGACCTCGTGGTTCGCGCTCTGCAGCGCCGTCACGGCGACGTCGCCGCCGATGCTCTGCTCGACCAGGTCGCCGTCATAGACCCGGCCGAGGCTGTCGACGCCCACGACCGTGCCGGATCCCCACCACGACGCCGCGTGCAGGACCGCCGAGTGCTCGACGGCGGAGTGGACCACGCGCGAGCGGCCACGAGGTGCGCGGGCCGAGGCGAGGCCGAGCAGGCCCCGGTGGACGGCGTCGGTGCCCGACGACGTGAAGCTCACCTCGTCACGGCGTACGTGCAGCGCCTCGGCCACCACCTCGCGGGCGTTGTCGAGCAGCAGGCGGGCGTCGCGCGCCCGGCCGTGCAGACGGCGCGGGTCGGCGTACCCCCGGTCGAGGGCCGCGAGGAGGACGTCGCGGGCGGCCGGGTGCAGCGGCTCGGAGGACGCGGCGTCGAAGTCGACCGCGGCATTTCTCACACCGGCAACGTACCGGGTGGCCCACTGCCTCATCGCAGCCCCGGATCGGTTAGTGTGCGGCTACCCGTGATCGCTTGAGAGGAAGGCTCGTTCGTGAGTCTGCAGCTCCCCCGGCGCGCGGCAGGACGACGCGGTCTCCCGCGGCTGTTGACCCTGCCCGCCCTGCTCGGCATCGGCCTCGTGCTGTTGGCCGGTTGTTCGTCCGCCTCCCAGGACGAGTGGAAGCGTCTGGCCATGCCGGACCCCGCCACCCTCGAGGGCGAGAGCACCCTGGCGCTGTGGCAGGGCGCGTGGATCGCGGCCCTGGTCACCGGTGTCGTGGTGTGGGGCCTGATGGCGTGGGTCGTCATCCGCTACCGCCGCCGCAGCGACGACGAGATCCCCGTGCAGACGCGCTACAACCTGCCGCTGGAGATCTTCTACACGATCGCCCCCGTGATGATGGTCGTGGTGTTCTTCTCCCACACCGTCCGCGTGCAGAACATCGCCCTCGAGGAGTCGGCCTGCCCCGACAACATCGTCGAGGTCACCGGTCAGCAGTGGTCGTGGACCTTCAACTACGGGCTCGGCGAGAAGGACTGCGACTTCAAGGAGGGCGAGGGCGAGGACGAGTCCGGCACCGAGGGCTACGCCTACCCGTCGTACACCTACGAGGTCGGCACCGCGTCGTACATCCCGACGCTCTACCTGCCGGTCAACGAGTCGACTCGATTCAACCTGCACTCGCCCGACGTCATCCACGACTTCGGCGTGCCCGGCTTCCTGATGAAGATGGACGTCATCCCGGGTCGCGTGAACTCCTACGAGATCACCCCGACCCGCACCGGATCCTTCCTCGGCAAGTGCTACGAGCTCTGCGGCGTCTACCACTCGCGGATGCTCTTCAAGGTCGAGGTCGTGACGGCAGAGGAGTACGCCGACTACCTCGACACCCTCGTCGCCGACGACCGCGAGAGCGACGAGCCGCTGCTCGGCGGCGCCAACGCCATCACCCAGGCCGGTCTCGACGACCCGGCTGAGTCCGAGGGAGAGTCCGAGTGAGCACCGCTACAGCTGGCGACCCGACGGTCGTGGCGGCGCGCAAGCCGCTGGGCCAGCAGCTGGTCCGCATCATGACCACGACCGATCACAAGCTGATCGGGAAGATGTACCTCATCACGTCGTTCGCGTGGTTCCTCGTGGGCGGCCTGATGGCGCTCCTGATCCGCTCCGAGCTGGCCTACCCGGGTCAGCAGGTCGTCAACGACGAGCTCTACAACCAGCTCTTCACCATGCACGGCACGATCATGCTGCTGCTCTTCGCGACGCCTCTGTTCTTCGGGTTCGCCAACGTGATCATGCCGCTGCAGATCGGCTCGCCCGACGTGGCGTTCCCGCGGCTGAACATGTTCAGCTACTGGCTCTTCCTCTTCGGCGGTCTGATCGCCGCCTCCGGCTTCCTCACGCCGCAGGGCGCGGCCGACTTCGGCTGGTTCGCCTACACGCCGCTCTCGGACGCCGTGCGCTCGCCCGGGGTCGGCGGCGACCTGTGGATCATGGGTCTGTGGATGGCCGGTCTCGGCACCATCCTCGGCGCGGTCAACTTCATCACCACGATCATCTGCATGCGCGCTCCCGGCATGACGATGTTCCGCCTGCCGCTCTTCGTCTGGAACACCCTGGTGACCAGCCTGCTCGTGCTGATCGCCTTCCCGGTGCTCGCCGGTGCGCTGCTCTCGCTCGAGGCCGACCGCCAGCTCGGGGCCCACGTCTTCGACGCGGCTCACGGCGGGGCGATCTTGTGGCAGCACCTGTTCTGGTTCTTCGGCCACCCCGAGGTCTACATCATCGCGCTGCCGTTCTTCGGCATCGTGACCGAGATCCTCCCGGTCTTCAGCCGCAAGCCGCTCTTCGGCTATGTCGGCCTGGTCGGGGCCACGCTCGGCATCGCGATCCTCTCGGTCGCCGTGTGGGCGCACCACATGTTCGTCACGGGGGCGGTCGACCTACCGTTCTTCTCCGGCATGACGTTCCTGATCGCCGTGCCGACAGGAGTGAAGTTCTTCAACTGGATCGGGACGATGTGGGGGGGATCTCTGTCCTTCGACACCCCGATGCTGTGGTCGATCGGCTTCTTGACGACCTTCCTCTTCGGTGGCCTGACCGGCATCATCCTGGCCAGCCCGCCGTTGGACTTCCACGTCTCCGACTCCTACTTCGTGGTCGCGCACTTCCACTACGTCGTCTTCGGCACCGTCGTGTTCGCGATGTTCGCCGGGTTCTACTTCTGGTGGCCCAAGATGACCGGCCGGATGCTCGACGAGCGTCTGGGCAAGCTCCACTTCTGGATCCTGTTCATCGGCTTCCACACGACGTTCCTGGTGCAGCACTGGCTCGGCGTCGAGGGCATGCCCCGTCGCTACGCGGACTACCTGCCCGAGGACGGCTTCACGACGCTCAACCAAGTCTCCACCGTGGGTGCCTTCCTGCTGAGCCTCTCGATGCTGCCGTTCTTCTACAACGTGTGGATCTCGCGCAAGGCGCCGCTCGTCGAGGTCGACGACCCGTGGGGTTGGGGCCGTTCGCTCGAGTGGGCGACCTCCTGCCCGCCTCCGCGCCACAACTTCCACACCATCCCGCGCATCCGCTCCGAGTCGCCGGCCTTCGACCTCCACCACCCGGAGATCGCCGCCCTCGACCTGGAGGAGAACGACGCCGCGCGCAACGGCAAGTTCGCCGACGCCCCCGACATGGAGGGGCGTGAGGAGATGCTCGA
>WLIH01000420.1 GCA_009702305.1 Actinomycetota bacterium
GGTCGTCGACGTAGCTGCCGAGGAAGTCGTACGCCGTCGCGGCGGCCCGGGCGCGGGAGTACGGGATGCGGCGTACGCCGTCGAGCCCGGCGGCGATCAGCTCGTTGGCCCGCGCGGCGATCACCGAGGTCGCGTCGGTGTCGGCGGGGCCGCCATGGGGCGGGTTGTACTTGAACCCGCCGTCGCGCGGCGGGTTGTGCGACGGCGTCACGACGATGCCGTCGGCCAGCCCCGGGCCGGTGGTGCGGCCGCCGTTGGCGCGGACGATCGCGTGCGACACGGCCGGAGTCGGGGTGTAGCGGTCGGCCGCGTCGACGAGCACGGTGACGTCGTTGCCGGCGAGCACCTCGAGCGCGGTCGCCCAGGCGGGCTCGGAGAGGGCGTGGGTGTCGCGGCCGATGAAGAGCGGTCCGTCGTAGCCCTGGCTGCTGCGGTAGTCGCAGATGGCCTGGGTGGTCGCGAGGATGTGGGTCTCGTTGAAGGACAGCGACAGTGAGGACCCGCGGTGGCCGCTGGTGCCGAAGGCGACCCGCTGGTCGACGTCCCCCGGGTCGGGCACGCCGGTGTAGTACGCCGTCACCAGGTGGGAGACGTCGACGAGGTCGGACGGCTCGGCGAGCTGGCCTGCGCGGGGGTCGGTCATGGGCCGATAATGCACCCATGAGCAACGTGACGTGCACCGTCCAGGACGGGATCGCCCAGGTGCGCCTGGATCGACCCGACAAGCTCAACGCGCTGACCCTGCAGATCCTCGACGACCTGGTCGCCACGGCCCGCACGCTCCGCGCGGATCGGCACCTGCGCGCCGTGGTCATCTCCGGTGAGGGCGACGCGTTCTGCGCGGGGCTCGACTTCGCCTCGGTGCTCAAGCAGCCGGCGAAGATCGTCACCTCCTTCGTGCCGAGGCCCTGGCGCGGCACCAACACCTTCCAGGAGGCGTGCTGGGCCTGGCGCCGGCTGCCGGTGCCGGTCATCGCCGCCGTGCACGGTCACTGCCTCGGTGGGGGGCTGCAGATCGCGCTGGCCGCGGACTTCCGGATCGCGACGCCCGACTCGCAGTGGTCGGTGCTCGAGGGCAAGTGGGGGATCATCCCCGACATGTCCGGTGTGCGCAGCCTGGCCCAGCTCGTCGGCATCGACACGGCCAAGCGTCTGACGATGACCGCCGAGACGGTCAGCGGCAAGGAGGCTGCCGAGCTCGGTCTGGTCACCGAGCTCGACGCCGACCCGGTCGCCGCCGCGACGGAGCTCGCGCTGCGGCTGATGCAGCGCTCGCCCGACCAGCTCGCCGCGGCGAAGCGGCTCTTCGACGACACCTGGACCGCCAGCGCGCGGCGCACCTTCGCGCGTGAGCGGGCCGAGCAGGCGCGGCTGCTGTTCGCCCACAACACCAAGGTGGCGCGGGAGGCGGCGTTCAAGCGGATCGTGCCCGAGTTCGCCCCGCGCGGCCGGTCGTAGCTTGAAGCTCGCTCGCACGGCCACCCTGCTCGGGGTGGCCGTCCTCTGGCTCGTGCTCGGGCCGTGGGTCGTCGTCGTGGTGGCCGCCGTGCTCGCCCACCCGTGGGTGCGGAGGCGGGTGCTGCCCTGGCTGCGCCCGAGCCGTCGGGCCGTGGTGGGGATCGCGTCGACCGCCGTCGCGCTCACCGGGGTCGTGCTCGTGGTGCCGGACGGCTGGCTGCCGATGCCGCCGGGTCCGGGTCGCTGGGTGACGCCGGCGTACGTCGGCAGGCCGGTCCCGGCACGGCCGCTGGGCGAGCCCGCCGTCCAGCCCGGACCGCTCGGCGACTCGCCGGAGGTCGACAGCGGGTGGTGGGGTCTCGAGCGCTGCGGACGGCTCGCCGTCGACGGCGAGCAGCGCCTGGTGGCGACCTGCCGCAGCCGGTCCGGCCAGCGCCTGCACGTGATCGACCCGGACTCCCTCGATCCGCGGGCCGGCAAGGACCTCGACCCGGGCGAGTGCGACGCGACCGACCCGGTCGTCGCCGGCGAGCTGGCCGTCGTCGGGGTCGGTCGGACCCTGCTCAGTGTCGCGACCGCCGACGGCGCCGGGGAGCCGGATGTCACCACGGTGCGCAGCGTCGACCTGGCCGACGTGCTGCCCGAGGACGACTGTGTGGTCGCGGTGCTGCCGACGGGCGAGGGCGGCAGCTGGTTCGCGAGTGCCGGCGGTCGCGTCGGCCTGGCGCCCGGGGAGGGCGAGGTGAGCACCCTCGACCTCGGCGCCGAGATCGCCAACCCGCTCGGCCGCGCGCCCGACGGCGACGCCTATGTGGTCACGGTCGAGTCCCTGCACCGGGTCGGGGCGCGCAGCGGGGTCGCGGCCGAGGTGTGGCGGGCGGCCTACGAGCGCGGCAGCGGCACCAAGCCCGGTCAGCTCACCGCCGGCACCGGCTCGGCGCCGGTGCCGCTCGACGGCGAGCGGGTCGCGATCACCGACAACGCCAATCCCCGCATGCACGTGGTGGTGCTCGATGCGACGACCGGCGGCGAGGTCTGCCGCACCGAGGTCTTCGACGACGACCGCAGTGCCACCGAGACCGACCTCGTCGCCCTCGGCGCCGACGTCCTGGTCGCCAACACCTGGGGCTGGGGCGGCTGGGCGCGCACCCTGCTCGGCCGGGTGCCCCCGGGCGGTCTGAGCAGGGTCGCCGTCGGTCCGGACTCGTGCCGCGTCGCCTGGACCGCCGAGGTGTCGACCCCCGGCTCGCCGGCCGTCTCCGACCGGACCGGTCTGGTCTACGCCGCCAGCAAGCGGCACAGCTGGTGGGGTGCGACGGCGTGGTACCTCACGGCGCTCGACGCCCGCACGGGCCGCCTCGCCTTCGGTGTCCGCACCGGGCTCGGCGGGCTGCAGGACGCTCGCAGCGGCGTCACCCTGACACCCGACGGCGCGGCGTACGTCGCCACTCGCGGCGGCATCGTCTCGGTCCGCGACCGCTGAGCGCCGCGTGACGTCATCCGTCGCGGACAAGCGGACGTCCCGACCGTATGACGTCCCGCGGCCCCAGGGCGCAGGGGTCAGGGGTAGCGCAGGCCGGTGACCTGCTCGCTGATCTCCCAGAGTCGGCGCTGGGCGAGCTCGTCGTAGGACACCTTGGTGCTCGTGACGACCTGGGGCGCTCCGGCCATCTCGCCGAGCCCGCTCGGACCGCAGTACGTCGCCCCGGGCAGGTCGGCGGTCGCCGCCATCAGGGTCGGCCACGCGCCGGCGGCGGCCGACTGGGAGACCCCCCTGATCGCCGCGTCGAGGATGCTGGCGATGCCGCCCGACGAGCGGCCGTACTGGCCGTTGGCCGCGAGATGCGTACCGGCGAAGCCGGGATGGGCGGCCAGTCCCTTGACCGGCACACCGGCTGCCCGGCAGCGCCGGTCGAGCTCGTAGGCGAAGAGCAGGTTGGCCAGCTTGGTCTGGCCGTAGACC
>WLIH01000421.1 GCA_009702305.1 Actinomycetota bacterium
CGACGATGACCCGGACCCCCTCCCGGAAGAGGTCCTGGTCGTCGACCAGCAGCACGCTGATGTCGGGAGCACTCATCCGCGCACCGGCACCCAGGCGGTGACGGTGAACGTCGCACCCGTCGGCTCCTCGCGACGGCGTACGTCGAGGCGCCCGCCGACCGACTCCAGTCGACGTCGCATGCCGACCAGACCGGTGCCTCCGTCGCCCAGCGAGATCGGCCGGGTCTCGTCGGCCGGGCCAGATGGTGGGCCGGAGGGAGCGATGACGTTGCGGACCTCCATCCGCAGCTCGCCCTCCCAGTGCCGCTCGACCAGCACCGGGGTGTCGCGGCGACCGTGGCGGATCGCGTTGGTCAGCATCTCCTGCAGCACCCGGAAGGCCACCTGCTCCAGCTCGGGTGGCAGCGGCACGGGCGCGCCGATCTCGGTGGCCACCACCTCGTGGCCACTGGCCCGGACCCCGTCGACCAGGCTCTGCAGCCCGCCCACCCCGGCTGCGCGCGGCGGCGAGGTCTGGGTCGTCTGCAGCACCTGGCGGACGTCCTGCAGCGAGGTGCGCGCCGAGGTCGCGATGTTCTCCATCGTCGCCTTGAGCTTGGCGGTGTCGACATCGGGGAGGTACTGCCCCGACTCGGCCTGGGCCAGGATCACGGCCAGCGAGTGGCCGACGACGTCGTGCACGTCGCGTGCCATCCGGGCCTGCTCCTCGCGCAGCCGCGCGATCTCCTGGGCCTGCTCGCGCTCGCGCACCGCGAGCGCCGCTCCCTCTTCCGCCGCGACCTGGGAGGTGCGCGAGGTCGTCGCCCGATCGCTGTAGCGCAGCACCAGCCCGGCCAGCCAGGGCAGCGCCAGGATCAGCATGCCGAGCAGGGTCGCGCCGACCAGGACCGCGTCGCTGAAGCGGTACGCCGTGTCGAGCAGGTCGCGGAAGGCGCCGATGTCGCTGAAGTAGCCGTACGTCGACGAGTAGGCCAGCGCGAGCGCGATGCCCGCGGCCGCCGGGATGGAGAGGCCGCTGAGCACCACGACGGCCGGGCTGCCCCAGCGGGCGCACCCGAAGGCCACCACGACGACGGCGAGCTCGACGCTCAGCGCCGGCGTGCCGCGCGCGACGTGCAGCGCGCCGACCAGCCACACGATGCCGAGGGCGACGTCGGGCGAGCGCCGACTCAGATAGACGGCGGCGCCGACGCCGATGACGACCAGGAGGCTGCCGCCGCTGATGCTGGTGCGCAGCAGGTCGACCAGTCCCATCAGGACGACCACTCCGGCCAGGACGGTCTCGGGCAGCCCGGGACGCAGACGCTCGCTCATGCCGACACCGCCACCGGGGCCGTGCGCCGCTGGACGTGCTTCTCCACCAGGTGCCAGCTCAGGGCGGCCATCGCGATGGTCAGCCCCGCGGCCAGCAGGCCGGCGCCGTCGACGTACGGGCGCAGCCACAGAGTCAGCGG
This sequence comes from Actinomycetota bacterium, assembly GCA_009702305.1. Taxonomy (GTDB): domain Bacteria; phylum Actinomycetota; class Actinomycetes; order Propionibacteriales; family Nocardioidaceae; genus Nocardioides. The sequence goes on from WLIH01000421.1 coordinate 1,455, forward strand.
ATAGTTCCAGAGGTACGCCGCGTAGGAGACCGTGCCGAGCCAGACCAACCCCCGCAAGGCCGACGACGTCACGTCGGTCCAGGTGCGCCAGGAGAGCAGCAGCACCGCGGTGAGCGCAGCGATGGCCGGTCCTCCCGCCAGGTAGGTGAGCGCGTGACCCCGCAATGGAATCACGGCCAGCACGGCGAGCAGCGCCAGCGCGGTCGGCGCCGCCCAGCGCGGCACGACGATCCGGTCGGCGTAGACCCGCGAGGCCGCGCCGATCACGAAGCACCCGGCCCACGAGGTCGGCAGCGAGTAGGCCACGTCCGGCGCGGCGCCGGCCCACCACACGGTGCCCACGCAGGCCAGCGCGCACCCGGCTCCGGCGGCGACGAGCGCCGCGCCCACCAGGCCGCGGCGCACGGCCCACACCAGCAGCACCGGCCACACCAGATAGAACTGCTCCTCCACGGCCAGCGTCCAGAGGTGGAACGTCGCGTCGCTGGCGTGCCCGAACGGCAGGTCGGCGGTCCAGGTCAGCGCGACGACGAGCGTCTTGATCAGCTCGTCGCGGTCGCCGAGCGGGTCCAGCAGCAGGGTCACCAGCGAGACGCCGGCCAGCAGGAACAGCAGGGCCGGCAGCAGCCGACGCACCCGGCGGCGGTAGAAGCGCCGTAGGTCCGTCTCGCCCAGCAGCAGACCCGTGATCAGGTGTCCGGAGAGCGCGAAGAACATCACCACCCCCACCACCCCGGCCCCGGCGAACGGCGTCGGCAGCGCGTGGCGCAGGATCACCAGTCCGACCGCGATCCCGCGCAGCAGGTCGAAGCCGTCGATGCGTGTCGGCGCCATCAGCAGGCGCCCGCGAGGGCGTCGCGCACCAGCAGGTCCAGCAGGTCGGCGTACGACGTGCCGGCGGCGGCGAACATCTTCGGCACCTGCGACTGCTGGGTGAAGCCGGGCATCGTGTTGACCTCGTTGAGCACTGGTCCCGCCGCGGTCAGGAAGAAGTCGACTCGCGCGACGCCGCGACAGCCGACGGCGTCGTAGACCGCGACGGCTGCGTCCTCGAGCGCCTTGAGGTCGACCGGCGACAGGGCGGCCGGGATGCGGAAGTCGGCGCTGCCGTCGTACTTCGTGCCCGCGTCGAAGAGCCCGTCGCAGACGATCTCGAGCGCCGGGGCGACGATATGCGAGCCGTCGGGACGACCCAGCACGGCGAGGTCGATCTCGCGCCCGACGACGACGTCCTCGACCAGCACACGGTCGTCGAGGACCAGGGCCGCGTCGAGGGCGGCCTGCAGGTCACCTGCCTCGCGGACCAGGGCGACGCCGTGGCTGGAGCCGGCGGCGACGGGCTTGACGACGACCGGGTGGGTCCAGGTGTACGTCGACGCGGTCGCGGCGCTGAGCAGCACGCCGGGCGTCGTCGTGACACCGACGGCGCCGGCGACCAGCTTGGTCACCCACTTGTCCATCGCGATCGCGCCCGCACCGACCCCCGATCCGACGTACGCCACGCCGGCCAGGTCGCAGAGTGCGGCGAGGGTGCCGTCCTCGCCGTGGGGTCCGTGCACGACGGGCAGCACCACGTCGCAGGAGCGCAGGGCGTGCACAGCGCCGGCGAGTCCGACCGGTCGACCCTCGCGCTCGCGCCAGGTGCCGTCGCGGCCGATGCTGAGCCGCACCACGTCGTACGCCGTCGGGTCGAGGGCGTCGGCGACGGCGGCCGCCGAGGAGAGCGACACGTCGTGCTCGCTGCTGGTGCCGCCTCCGACGACGGCGACTCTGGTGCGCATCACAGGCTCCTCAGGGTGGTGGTGGCGGCGGGTCTCAGGTGGCGGTGCAGGCGGGCGCCCAGGCCGGTGACGACCTCGTGCGGGAGGGTGTCGGACCAGGCGGCCCAGTCGTCGACGGTCGGCTCGCCGATCTCGCCGGGGCCGAGCAGGACGGCCCGCTCGCCGGGACGCACGGTGGA
>WLIH01000422.1 GCA_009702305.1 Actinomycetota bacterium
AGCACCATCCAGTTCACCGGTGACACCTGCGCGACCTGGGAGATGCTCGCGTTCCAGGCCGAGCTCACGGCCGCGGAGTCGGCGATCGGGCTGCCCTACGTCAGCCACGACATCGGCAGCTTCAACGGGACTCCGTCCAGCGGCGGCTGCCAGGCTGTGGCGGCGGCACTCTCCGGATCCCCGGTCCCCGATGACCTGTACGTGCGCTGGCTGCAGTTCGGCACCTTCCAACCTCTCGACCGGCTGCACTCCAACCACGGCAAGCGACTGCCGTGGGAGTACGACGACCCGGCACGCTCGGCCGCCGCCCAGGCGCTGCGGCTGCGCGGTGAGCTGGTGCCGTACACGTACACCGCGGCGCGTCGAGCGGTCGACACGGGCCTGCCGATCGCCGGCCCGCTCTACCTGCGCTGGCCGCGCCTTCGCCGCGCCTACGACCATCCGACCCAGTTCACCTTCGGCCGGGACCTCGTGGTCGCTCCGGTCACCTCGCCCGGTGACCCGGCGCAGGTGCAGCTCTGGGTCCCCCCGGGCGATTGGGTCGAGTACTCCACGGGTCGCCGTTTCCACGGCCCGGCCCTCGTCACCCTGAGCGTCCCTCTGGCACGTGTCCCCGTGCTGGTGCGCGCCGGCGCCGTCGTCCCCACTCAGACGCCGGGGGCGTCGACCGGCACGGCGCCGGCACGCCGTCTGGTGTTGACGGCCTTCCCCGGACGGCGCGGCTCCGGCGAGCTCTACGACGACGCCGGGGCCGGGTTCGGCTACCGGCACGGCGAGTTCGCCCGCACCACGGTGACCCAGCGACGTGCCGGGGGAGTGGTCTCGGTCGCGATCGGACGAGCGCGGGGATCGTTCCCGGGCCAACTGCGCTCGCGCGAGTGGGATCTGCGGATCATGTCCCTGGGCTTGCCGCAGGTGGTCACGGTCGACGGCGAGCCCCTGCGGCCGTCGGCCCGACCGGGTGCACCAGGCTGGAGCTACGACCAGGCGGCTCGGGTCGTGCGGGTCGTCACCAGCGTGCCCGCCCGAGCGGGCGCCGTCATCCGGGTCCGCTCGTCGAGGGAGGTCAGGGCCGACCGACGACCGACCGGGTGAACTCGTCGGCGGGAAACATCAGCTCGATCCGCAGTGAGGTCAGGGTGACGCTGTGGGGAGCGCCGAACGTCGTGAACATGCTGAGGAACGACAGCTCCCCGTGGCGGCTCGCGTAGCGGGTGGTCAGGGTCGGGGGAAACCGGACCGGGTCCTCCTGCGCCGGCACGAGCGCCGCGAGCGCCTCGACCCGTGGGCGCAGGCTCGGCTCGGTCGCCATCTCGTGGCGCAACTGACCGAGCAACGAGGCCGCGGCCTCGTCGAGGTTGAGGATCGCGGAGCCCAGGTCGCCCATCGCGAGATCCAGCAGGTTGAGGGGTGCCGCGGTGGTCGGCGCCTCGTCGGTCGGCGGCGGGCGCACGGTGCTGCCGATGGCGTCCAGCAGCCAGGCCACGCCGCTGTTGGCGGCCAGCACGTCCCACCTGCCGTCGAGCAGGAGCGCCGGCCACGGCTCGTGCGACTGCAGGAGATGGCTGGCCGCACGCCGTGCCTCACGGAGCGCGCCGGCAGCCCACGGGCTGTCGTCGTACGCCGGCGCGTAGCCCGCGCTGAGCAGGGCCTGATTGCGCAGCACCAGCGGAGCGCCGAGGAGGTCCAACCACCGCAGCAGCAGTGCGCGACTCGGGCGACTCCGACCGAGCTCGACGAAGGAGACATGACGTTGACTGACGGCCAGCTCGAGTGCGAGATCCCACTGGCTCCAGCGCTTGCGTGCGCGGGCTTCGCGCAACAGCGCCGGCAGTGCCACGCCGTCGGAGGACGGCGGGTCGACCGAGCTCGGCGGCTCCGCGGTGCTGCTCACGCGGCTGATTCAACCCGCTGGGCTGTGGTGGGCCAACTACCTGGGAGGTAGTTGAAGCGACTACCTGGGATCGGCGACGGTGCAGGGGACCTCATTCCTCCATCGATCGGATCAAGCCATGGATCTCACCGTCGTGGTGTCGGCTGCTGCCGCCGTCGTCGCCGTCCCGGTCTTCGTGGTCCTCACCGCCCGCGCGAGCCTCGGCCCCCGGTGGTGGGCCCCTGCCGTGCTCGCTCTCGGCTTTGCTGGGTGGAGCGCGTACGCCATCGCGGAGGGCGGCCCGTTCGGCTTCGTCCGTGAACACGTCGGCGCCCCCTGGGAGACCCAGATCTGGATGGATCTGCTCCTGATGGGCGCCACGGCGTGGTGGCTGCTCCAGCCACGTCTCCGGGCGGCCGGGATCCGGCCCTGGCCATGGCTGGCGGCCGTCCTGGCGACCGGTTCGATCGGCATGCTGCTCCTGGTGGCGCGGCTGCTGCTCGTCGAGGCGAGGACCAGAGGTCCCCGGACCGGAGAGGATGCGCCGGCTCGGGTGGAGTCCGCGTGAGGGCCTCCCCCTAGGCTGCGCATCATGAGCGATCAGACGATGGCGGGCCGCACGGTCCTGGTGACCGGCGCGAGCGACGGGATCGGCGCCGAGACGGCACGGGTCCTGGCGGCGAAGGGCGCGACGGTCCACGTGACAGGGCGCTCGGCCGACAAGCTGCGTCCGGTCGCGGAGGCGGTCGGCACGGAGCCGCTCGTCGCCGACTTCTCCCGTCTCGACGACGTACGCCGGCTGGCGGCGCAGGTGGGGGAGCGGGTCGACAAGCTCGACCTGCTGATGAACAACGCCGGCGGCACGTTCGCGCCCGCGAAGCGCACCCACGACGGGCACGAGCCCAACTTCCAGGTCAATCACTTGGCGCCGTTCCTGCTGACCCAGCTGCTCCGCCCCCGACTGGCGGCGGCCGGGTCGTCGCTGGTCGTCAACACCTCCAGCATCGGCAACCTGCTCGGCAAGATCGTGCTCGACGACCTCGACTACGACCGCCGTCGTGCGATCGAGTTCCCGGCCTACGGCACCGGCAAGCTGATGAACATCGTCTTCACCCGCGGCATCAGCCAGCGCTGGTCGGGTGACGGCATCGTCTCGGTCGCCGTGCACCCGGGACCGGTGGGCAGCTCCTTCGGGCGTGACTCGTGGTTCATCGGCCTGCTCTACCGCACCCCGCTCAAGCGGATCGGCACGATCAGCGTGCCGGACGGCGCCGCGCCCCTGATCGCGTTGGCCGAGCGGGGCGCCGACCCCGAGATCGACGGTCGCTACTTCAGCCGCTTCAAGGTCGACGGGCGCGAGAACAAGCAGGCTCACGATCAGGCGATCATCGACGGACTGTGGGAGCGCTCCGAGGCGCTGGTCGGGCTGTCCTGAGCGGTGAGTAGAGGGTGAGCGCCGGTCTCGGTCCGTCCGATCACGTGCCGGCGATCCGCGCCGGCATCTTCTTCGACCCACCCGCGGCCCTGCCGCGCGGACGAC
>WLIH01000423.1 GCA_009702305.1 Actinomycetota bacterium
ACCGGCACGAGGTGGTTGATCAGCACCAGCGATCCGGCCGACGCCACCAGGCCCGACAACGTCAGGACCAGGGGCAGACCGGCGGCGACCAGGGCTCCGAAGGCGAGCACGAGGATCGCCAGGGTGATCGGCCAGGAGACCATCTCCGACCGGAGCATGGCGCTGAGATTGGCCTCGTTGAAGTCCGACCAGAGCATCGAGGATCCGGTGGGGTCGACCTGGACGCCGTCATGGGAGAGTCCCTCGAGGGGCCCCTTGAGATCGTCGGCCGCACGCACCATCGCGTTGGTGTCGGCGGCCGCGCCAGCCACGAGGACCGCCGTCGAGCCGTCCGCGCTGAGCGTGACGCCGGGCACGGGTGGTGCCACCGCGGCGATGCGCGGGTCGGCCTCGAGCAGCCGGGTCGCCTCCGCGATCGCGGCAGCTCCGGCCCCCTCGGTGACCGGTCCGTCCTCGGCGTGGACGACCACCTGGATCGCGTGGCTGGCGTTGCCGCCGAAGTGCTCTTGGACGACGTCGCGCACGGCGACCGACTCCGACCCGTCCGCCTGCCAGCCGGCACCCGACAGCTCCGCCTCGACTCGGGGCGCGAACGCACCGAGGCCGACGATGACCAGCACCCACACCAGCGAGGTCATGCGCCGGTGCGTCGCGACGGCGACGCCGACCCGGCCGAGCCACCCTCCGGTCGTGGTGGACACGACCAGGGCCGCGGGGGTATGTCTGTCGAGCTGGCTCATCTGCGTCTCACGTGCTTCTGCGGCCGTGCCGCCTCGGGATTTGAATCTAACCCCCCGGGGGGTTAGATTCGGCACGTTAACACAACCCCCCAGGGGGTTCTACCCCGAGGAGACGACATGACCGGATACACGCTCGGCCGCACCGTCGCGACGACGTACGACGCCACCGTCGACGCCGTGCGTGCCGCACTGGACGAGCAGGGCTTCGGGGTGCTGACCGAGATCGACCTGGCGGCGACCCTGCACGCCAAGCTCGGCGTGAGCGTCGGACCTCAGGTGATCCTGGGAGCGTGCCGACCCCAGCTCGCGCACCTCGCGCTCCAGGCCGACCCGTCCATCGCCACCCTGCTGCCGTGCAACGTGGTGGTCCGCGCGATCGACGCGACCTCCACGCGGGTCGAGGTCTTCGACCCGGCCGCCATGACCCGGCTGGCCGGCGCCTCCACGACGTCCGGCAGCCAGGCGCTCGCCGTGGTCGTGGCCGACGCCCGGGAGCGGCTCGGCGCCATGCTGGCTAGCCTCGACTGAACGCAACCCACCCGACACCGTCAGCCAGGAGAGCAGGACACCCGATGGACCTCGAGCCAGCCGACATCAAGGCGATCATCGTGCGGATGAAGAAGGCGCACGGCCACCTGGCCAGCGTGATCAGGATGATGGAGGAGGGCTCCGACTGCGAGTCGGTGCTGACCCAGCTCGCCGCCGTCAACAAGGCCCTGAGCCGCAGCGGCTACGCGATCGTCGCGACCGGCCTGCAGCAGTGCCTGAGCCAGAGCGAGGACGGACTCGACGGGGTCGACGTGAAGAAGATGGAGAAGCTCTTCCTCGCGCTCGCCTGAGCTCCGATCCTCAGACGACGGCGCCGTCCTGCTCGTCGTCGTCCTCGTCGAGCGACCACGTCAGCTGGAACTCGACCTCCTCGGAGTCCTCGCCGCGCTCGTGCTCGATGGAGAACTGCGCCCGCGCCGGCACCCGGAAACGATCGCCGGCGATCTGGATCCGGAACGACTCCCCCGACTCCAAGGCGTCCGCGAGGCGGCGCAGCTTGGCCACCACGTCCTCGGTCGCGTAGATCTTCTCGACGTCGCGCGGCTGCTTGGCCATGGTGGCTCCTCGTGCATCGGGGGATGTGCGGTCACCGTAGTGACCCGGATCAAGATCGTCGCCGCACTAGCCTGAGCGGGTGGAGAGATTCGTGGCGGACGAGCGCACCGTGCTCGAGCAGATGGTCGACGTCCAGCGCGACGAGATCGCGGCACTGCTGGACGGTCTCGACGAGACCGAGGCGCGGGCCCGGCTCGTCCCGTCCCTGACGACCCCGCTCGGCCTGGTCAAGCACGCGACCTTCGTGGAGAAGGTGTGGTTCCACTCCCGGGTCGCCGGCCGATCGCGCGCCGAGGTCGGCATCCCCGACACGGTCGAGGAGAGCTTCGCGATCGACGACGACGACACCGTCGAGTCCGTGCTCGCGGCGTACGTCGACGCGTGCGCCCGCTCTCGGGAGATCGCGGCCGGCCGCGACCTCGACGAGCAGTACCCCTGGCACCACGGCCCGGTCAGCCTGCGCTTCATCCACGTGCACCTGGTCGCCGAGCTGGCCCGGCATGCCGGCCACGGGGACATCCTCGTCGAGCAGCTGGTGGCTGCCCGAGCAGGCGCCCGAGCTCAGACGTTGAAGCGGAACTCCACCACGTCGCCGTCGACCATCACGTAGTCCTTGCCCTCGATGCGCACCTTGCCGGCCTCCTTGGCCTTGAGCATGGTGCCGGCGGCCATCAGGTCGTCGAAGGAGACGATCTCGGCCTTGATGAAGCCGCGCTGGAAGTCGGTGTGGATGACGCCGGCCGCCTCCGGGGCGGTCGCGCCCTTCTTGATCGTCCAGGCGCGCGTCTCCTTGGGCCCGGCGGTGAGGTAGGTCTGCAGGCCGAGGGTGTCGAAGCCGACCCGGGCGAGCACGTCGAGCCCCGGCTCCTCGACACCCATCTCGGTGAGCATGGCGCGGGCCTCGTCCGCGTCGCCGAGCTCGACCAGCTCGGACTCGAACTTCGCGTCGAGGAAGATCGCCTCGGCCGGCGCGACGAGGGCGCGCATCTGGTCCTTCAGCGCCTCGTCGGCGAGCTCGTCGGCGTCGCAGTTGAAGACGTAGATGAACGGCTTGGCCGTCAGCAGCGACAGGTCGCGGATCAGCGAGCGGTCGACCGAGGTGGCGATGATCGGGGTCCCGGCCTCCAGGTGGCCGAGGGCCTCCTTGGCGGCGTCGAGGTTGGCCGCGAGCGACTTCGTCGTCCGCGCCTCCTTCTCCAGCCGCGGGATCGCCTTCTCGACCGTCTGCAGGTCGGCCAGGATCAGCTCGGTCTGGATGGTCGAGATGTCGTTGCCCGGGTTGACCTCGCCGTCGACGTGGGTGACGTCGTCGTCGCGGAAGACGCGCGTCACCTGGCAGATCGCCGAGGACTCGCGGATGTGGGAGAGGAACTTGTTGCCCAGCCCCTCGCCCTCCGAGGCACCGCGGACGATGCCGGCGATGTCGACGAACTCCACCGTGGCCGGCAGCACCTTGGCCGACCCGAAGACCTCCGCGAGCTGCGCGAGACGGGCGTCGGGGACGCCGACCACGCCGACGTTGGGCTCGATGGTGGCGAAGGGGTAGTTCGCCGCGAGGACGTC